>JAOPYW010000371.1 GCA_025964405.1 Thermoleophilia bacterium
GAGCAGTCCCTTGCCCATCTTGCCGTAGACCCCGATGGCCGTGAGCACCGACGCGGCCCGGCTGCGCTCACGCTCCGGGCGTGCTTCGCTCGCCGGCTGCCGCTCGTGTGGCGGCGTGACCGGCGCGGGCGCATGGGTGCGCACGGCTGGTGTGATCGATGGCAGGTGGTTCCCCCCGGCGGCATGCGCAGTTCCCCCCGCGCACTTCCGCCTCGTCAGTACGTCGTGCGAATCACCTGATCCCGTTGCACGACAACCGTCCGTTGTAGGATCCGTGGCGCACCGATGGGGCGTAGCCAAGTGGTAAGGCATCGGGTTTTGGTCCCGTGATCGGAGGTTCGAATCCTCCCGCCCCAGCTCGTTCCGCCACCGAGGAAGCCCACATGACCACCGAATCCGCCCGCCCGCTCGCCATCGTCGTCCTCGCTGCCGGCAAGGGCACGCGCATGAAGAGCGAGCTGCCGAAGATCCTGCACCCGGTGCTCGGGCGTACGGTGCTCGGCTGGGTGCTCGCCGCCGTGGAGCCGCTCGCGGCCGACCGGCTCGTGGTCGTCACCGGGCACGGGGCCGACCAGGTCGAGGCGTCACTGCCCGGCGGCACGACCACGGCGCGCCAGGTGACGCAGCGTGGCTCCGGTGACGCGGTCGCCGCGGCGCTGCCGGCGCTCGAGGGGTTCGCGGGCGACGTGCTCGTCGTCAACGGCGACGGCGCCCTCTTCACGACCACCACGATGCAGGCGATCGTCGACGGGCACCGCACGTGGCAGAGCGTCGCGTCGGCCCTGGCCATCCGCGGCGACGTGGCATTGCCCTACGGCCGCATCATCCGCGGCGAGGACGGGCGCATCGAGCGCATCGTCGAGGCGAAGGACGCCACGCCGGAGGAGCTCGCGGTCGACGAGCTCAACGCGGGCATCTACTGCTTCGACGCCGACGTGCTGCGAGCTGCGGTGCCGCGCCTGAGCGACGACAACGCGAACGGCGAGCTCTACATCACCGACCTGCTCGAGATCGCGGCCGGTGACGGCGGGCGTACGCTCGGCGTGGTCGCCGGCGACGCCGACGAGCTGATCGGCATCAACACGCGAGCCGACCTCGCGGTGGTCGAACAGATCGCCCGTCTGCGGATCCTCGAGGA
Source organism: Thermoleophilia bacterium (assembly GCA_025964405.1). Lineage (GTDB taxonomy): Bacteria > Actinomycetota > Thermoleophilia > Gaiellales > SKUG01 > JAGQUL01. Next base: position 1,139 of record JAOPYW010000371.1, read on the forward strand.
GCTCATGCTCGCGGGCGTGACGATCTCCATGCCACACACCGTGCTCGTCGAGCCGACCGTGACGGTGCAGCCCGACGCGGTCATCCTGCCGCGCACGATCCTGCGTGGCCGCACCCGGGTCGACGGGGGAGCGGTGGTCGGCCCCGACAGCGAGCTCGTCGACACCGTGGTCGAGACCGGTGCGACGGTGGAGCGTTCCGTCGCACGCGAGGCGCGCATCGGCGCAGGTGCCACGGTGGGGCCCTTCGCGTTCCTGCGCCCGAACGCCGACCTGCGCGAGGGGTCGAAGGCGGGCGCGTTCGTCGAGATCAAGAACTCGCTCATCGGCGCGGGCAGCAAGGTGCCGCACCTCAGCTACATCGGTGATGCGACCCTCGGCACGGGCGTCAACATCGGTGCGGGCAACATCACGGCGAACTACCGTCCCGAGCTTGGTCGCGGCAAGCAGCGCACCACGATCGGCAACGACGTGCGCACCGGCAGTGACACGGTGCTCGTCGCGCCCGTGACCCTCGGTGACGGCGCCTGGACCGGCGCGGGTTCGATCGTCGTGCAGGATGTCCCCGCGGGTGCGCTCGCGATCGCCCGTGCACGCCAGACGAACATCGAGGGCTTCAGTGAGCGCGCTCTGCAGCAGCAGGCGAAGCACTAGGGCGCCCGCGATCCTGCAACGCTCGAACCACGCTCGTCGAAGTACCGGCGGACAGGGACGAGCGACCAAGGGACGAAACGATGACGGCAATCCTCAAGATTCCGGTGCTGCCACTCGCCATCGGGGCCGGTAGCCTCGTGGTGGGCACCGGTGCGGCGCTGATCGCAGAGGCGATCACCACACCGAAGGCCGAGGCGAACAATGCCGCTGGCACGAAGTGGCAGGGCGAGCTCGACGACTTCCTCGAGCAGCACCCGGTGCCGGAGGGATCGACGATCTCGACGTCGACGCTGCAACCCAGCGTCAACGCGCAGCGCATCGGCATGGCAGCCGGTTTCGGTGGATTGGTGCTGGCGCTCCCGGGCCTGTTCATCGCCGAGAAGTTCCCGAAGGTCGGCATCCCGATGGCGATCGCCGCGGGCGGGCTCGCGATCGGCGGCATCGCCGGTGCGATCATCGGCTACAACGCGATCAAGTAGCGAGCCAAGCGAACGAGTTTGCCGAAGCCGCATGCCCTGGTCGGGCGTGCGGCTTCGGTCGTTTCGCGCGCAGTCGCACAGCTTGTGGGTGCAGCTGCGTCCGGCCGCCGAGGCATCTGTCACACTGTGCGTACCGTGAGTACGCGCATGCAGCTGCAGCATTTCGCCTTGGGGGCACCTTCCGATGACCAATGCCACAGAGACTCTCCTCGATGGCGTGACGGGCTTTCCGCAGGCCGTGGGTGACCAGGACATGAGTGAGCCCGGTAGCCGCGTGTGGAACGAGACGACCCTCACGCGTTCGAGCGAGAAGCGCCTCATGCTCTTCTCGGGCACCTCGAACCCGGAGCTCGCGAAGGGCATCGCCCAGCGACTCGGCATCAAGCTCGGTGAATCGATCGTCAAGGAGTTCGCCAACGGCGAGACCTACGTGAAATTCGACGAGAGCGTGCGTGGCGCCGACGTCTTCCTCGTGCAGAGCCCGAACGGCGTCGGCACGCTCAACGACCACCTGATGGAGATGCTGGTCATGATCGACGCCGCGAAGCTGGCGAGCGTGCACCGCATCACCGCCGTGATGCCGTGGTTCCCCTACTCCCGCCAGGACAAGAAGGTCTCGGGCCGCGAGCCGATCACGGCGCGCCTCATCGCCAACCTGCTCGAGACGGCCGGCGTGCACCGCGTGCTGAGCATGGACCTCCACACGGGTCAGCTCCAGGGCTTCTTCAACGTGCCGGTCGACCACATGACCGCCGTGCCGATCCTCGCGCAGTACTTCCGCGACAAGGGGCTCACGGGCACGGGCACCGTGGTCGTCTCGCCCGATGCGGGCGGCGCCAAGCGCGCCAAGAAGTTCGCCGACAAGCTCGACACGTCGCTCGCCATCCTCACGAAGGAGCGCCCGAGCCACAACGTCGCCGAGGTCACCAACGTGATCGGCGACGTGCGCGGCAAGGTCGCGATCATGATCGACGACATGGTCGACACGGCGGGCACGCTCTGCGCCGGCGCCCAGGCCCTCATCGACCAGGGCGCGACCGCGGTCTACGCCTGCTCGACCCACGCCGTCTTCTCGGGTCCCGCGCTCGAGCGCATCGCCGACAGCGTGATCACCGAGGTCGTCGTCACCGACACCATCCCGGTGCAGGCGGTCGGTCGACCGGAGAACATCACCGTGCTGAGCGTCGCCGGCGTGCTCGCCGACACCATCCGCAACGTGTTCTGCGACGAGAGCGTCTCGTCGATCTTCGGCGGCGACAACCAGCTGTTCTAGCCACGCGGCTGCGCACCGCGCGCAGCTCCCCGACCGAGCCGCGCTCCCTGTGCCCAGCTGCAGTGGGCCGCATGACACGCGAACCTGCTGCACATCGTCGCGTGTTCTGAGGTCGATTCAAGTCGCGACTGCGTGGATGCCGATGCTGGAGGAGTGAGTGCGAACCTCCCCCTGACCTCGATGATCCGTGGCCTGTGCGTGCTGTCGTGCGCCTTCGTCGCGCTCCTCGCAGCGCCGACGACCTCGCTCGCGGCGACCGGCACGACGAGCGTGGGCATCGTCGACGTGTTCAGCGCCGACGACTTCCGGGTGCTCGGCGACTCCGACGACAACGACGTGGTCATCCACTACGACAACGGCGTGCTGCCGGTGCACGACGACGACACGATCGCGGTCAGTGTCGGCGCCGCGGGCGGCGAACTCGGGCTCAACGACCCGTCGCACCTGTGCACCATCAGCAGCGACCACCTCGTCGTGACCTGCCCGATGACCAACACGGTCAGCACGTGGACGATCGACGGCCAGGCCGGAAACGACACGTTGCGCCTCACCGGCGACGCGCACGGTGCCGACACGCCCGGCTCGGGTGAGGATTACGACGTGTCGATGTACGGCGGACCCGGCAACGACGTGATCTACGGCAGCAACGGCGTGGAGAACCTCTACGGTGACCGCGGCCAGGACGTTTCTGGTGCGCCGGGGAGCGACGGCAACGACGAGATCCACGACGGGCTCGGCTTCCGCCCCGCGGGCGAACGTGCGGAGGTCGTCTACGGCGACGCCGGCAACGACACGCTCGTGCAGCCGGCGCTGTCGGGCCAGAACCCGACCAACGACCAGGACACGATCGACCTCGGCGCTGGCACCGACACGGTCTCGTACGCAGCGCGTGACGCCGATCACCCGGTGCGGGTCTCGATCGCCCAGGACGCCCCGATCACCAACAGCTACGACGACGGTACCCTCGCGGA
>JAOPYW010000119.1 GCA_025964405.1 Thermoleophilia bacterium
CGCCCCGGCGACCGGGCAGGCCGTCGCGCCCGACCAGGCGACCGGCAGCACCACGCCCGCGAGCGCCGGCGGCGGTGGCAGCAGTGACTCCTCGTCGAGTGGGGGAGGTGGCACCGGTGCGCTCAACACCGCACAACCGAACCTCGAGGCCGAGATGAACGTCGGCGTCCCGCTCGCCAAGCCGCAGGCGAAGCGTCCCGTGCCCGTGACCGCCGGTGACGTCGTCGCGGTGGGCGCCGAGCTCGAACGGACGGCCGCAGCGGTCTCCGCCTGCGCCGCCACCGCAGCCGACAAGTGGACGTGCCACAAGCTCGTGCCCGACGACCAGCGCATCGAGCACATCTTCACGTCGGCGCCCATGGGGCTGGAGATCTCCAAGGTCGCCGCGAGCGGACAGCTCGTGCGACTCTCCTTCCGCGGCACGGTCCACTGTCGCAAGCTCGGCACGAACCCCGCCTGCGACGCCTGGGCGAGCGCCGCCAAGTAGCGCACCCGCGGCCCGACGCAGCTCCGGAACCGGGGTGCGCGGGCAGCGACCTGTACACTCCACGCGGTTTTGTGAACCGTGGATGGAGACGCACGCGATGACCGACGAACACCAGCCTTCCGCCTGGCGACCACTCATCGACGAGTGGGTCGCCCGCGAGGGGCAACTTCGCCCGCACCTGCCCGTGCGCGGTGAGTCGGTGCGCGTGCGCGACGCCGTCGAGGTCGGTGACCAGGCCTTCGTGCTGCTGTCCTTCGACGTCGAGAACCCGTGGCCGAGCGAGGAGAACCTCGGTAGTGGGGAGCTGGGCGCGTTCCACACCGCCGTCATCCAGGCCGAGCGCGTGCGCCAGCCCTGGCACGAACGCGACTCCACGCGCGCCCTGTCGACATGGACGACCGGCGACGGCAGCGTCGTCGTGCACGAGCACATGCTCGGGGCCCGCCGCGCCTTCTCCGGCCAGGTGCAGGGCGAGGCCGCCCGCGTGACGCTCGGGTTCGAGGGTGGTGACCCGGCCGAGGCCACGGTCGTCGACGGCTGGTTCCTCGCCGTCGTGCCCGACCAGAGCCGTGCCGCCTCCGTCGCCGTCGACGATGCGGATGCCGCTCCCCTCGAGCGGAGCACCGATACCGACGCGCTGCTGCCCGACACCGGCTTCGCGCGCAAGGCCGAGGAGGCGATGTACTTCTCGCCGCTCGACCTGCGTGCCGTGCTGCCGCTCGTACAGTGGAACCGCGAGGGCGAGATCGTCGTCGTGGCCACGAGCCTCGAGCAGTACGACGAGGGTGGCGTGCTGCGCCTGCGCCTCGACGGCATCCGCGTCGACGAGGATACGTTCATCAGCTGGCCTCGCGGCTCGGTCGTGGTCGACGGTAAGGAGGTCACCAGCGCGATCTGCGGTGGCTCCTACCTGCAGGACACGCTCAGCGTCGACGTCGGCATCAAGCCGTGGCTCACGCCGGGTGCCGAGACGATCACCGTGCGGTTCGACGGCCTACGCGGCGCGAACGGCGCCGTGGGTCCGGTCGAGGTCGAGATCCGCATCCCGAAGTAGGTCGGCGGCCCCCGCTCGGTTCCCCCTAGCCAACCTGGCCCGTTGGGCGCATGCTGGGGGCCGGGACACAGGAATGGACGAAGCTGCGCCGCACCCAGGGATGGACCACTGCGAGCGCGCCGATCGCTGGACACGATCGAACGCCCTTCCGTTACGAGGTTCGCCTCGGGGGACGCAGACATGGCAGTTGGCGCAATCAATGCAGGGCCGGGCGTGACGACGACGCATGACGCGACGATCACGCCCGCCGAGCAGGGCCTCACGGGGATCGGCGGCAGCGCACCTGCGGCCGGGTCGAACTACGTCGCTCCAGCCGCATCGGTGATGGACGGCGCATCGGTCGGCGGCGGCGCGGCCGCGGCCTACGGCAACATCATGGACGTCTCCGGCGTCGGCGGCGCCGGCAACGGCTACGCGCTCATCGGCACCGACACGAGTGGCGTGGTCGTCGGCGGCGGACCGACCTGGAGCAGTTCGCTCGATGCCAGCTCCGCCGCCGGTGTCGTGGGTGGCGGACCGACCTGGAGCAGTTCGATCGATCCGGGCTCGGCAGCCGGCGTGGTCGGGGGCGGACCCACCTGGAGCAGCTCCCTCGAGGCCACGGCCGGAGCCGGTGTGGTCGGGGGCGGTCCTACGTGGAGCAGCTCGCTCGACGGCTCGCTCGGCGGCGGCGTGGTCGGCGGCGGCCCCACCTTCTCGACCTCCGGCGCCGGAGGCTCGATCCTGACGGCCGGCGTCGGCGGTTCGTCCGTCGGCGGTGGCGGCAACGGATGGAGCGTCGGAGCGCCCTCGGCCGTCGCCCAGCCGGTGACGCCCGCGACCCTTCCGACCGGGACCGCCACGGGAACCACCGCCGCGCCTGCGGTCGGAGCTCAGCCCCCGGCCGCTCCGACGCCGACCCCGACCACGACGCCCACACCGACCACCGCACCCGCTGCGACCACCGCACCCGCTGCGACCACCGCACCCGTTCCGACCAGCGCGCCCGCGCCGGCTCCGACCACCGCTCCTGCGACCGGAGGCGGCCCCGATGCCACCCAGCTCGCCAAGGAGGCCGAGGCCAAGGTCGCGAAGGAGGCCGAGGCCAAGAAGGTCGCGGAGGCCGAGGCGAAGAAGGTCGCCGACGCGAAGGCCGCCGAGGCCGCGAAGGCCGCTGCCGCGGCCGCTGCCCCAGCCGCTCCCACCACCCGCGACTACACGATCAGGTCGGGCGACACGCTGACCGCGATCGCCGGGCGCGAGCACACCACGGTCGGGAAGCTGGTCGAACTCAACGGCATCGCGAACCCGAACCTGATCATTGCTGGGCACACGCTCAAGCTGCCGGCGTGATCGCACTGACCGCGATCGGCTGATCCTCCCGGCGATGCGCAGGGTAGGATGTCGGCATGTATACGGCTTTCGGATCGATCGTCACCGCAGTCATCACGCCCTTCGCCGCTGATGGCGCGGTCGACCACGACACCTTTCGCGGCATCCTCCGGCACCTCGAGGCGACCGGCACCGATTCGGTCGTGGTGGCCGGAACCACCGGTGAGTCACCGACGCTGAGCGACGACGAGAAGCTCGCGCTGTTCGCCACCGCGGTCGACGAGGTCGGTGGACGCATGCCGGTGATCGCCGGCACGGGCTCCAACGGCACCCACCACTCGGTGGAGATGACCCGGCGCGCGATCGAGCTGGGTGTCGACGGCATCCTGGCCGTGACGCCGTACTACAACAAGCCGCCGCGCGAAGGCCTGGTGCGTCACTTCGGGGCGATCGCCGAGGCCGCCGGCACGGTTCCGGTCATGCTCTACAACATCCCGGCGCGTTCCGTCATCGCGCTCGAGCCCGACCTGATCGCCCAGCTCGCGCAGCTGCCGAACATCGTCGCGCTCAAGCAGGCGATGCCCGACCTGCCGGCGCTCCACGAGATCCGCTCGCTGGCGCCCGACCTCGCGGTCTACGCCGGTGACGACGTGTCGCTGCTGCCGTTCCTGCCCGAGGGCGTGCTCGGCGTCGTCAGCGTCGCCTCGCACGTCGCGGGCGAGCAGATGAAGCGCGTCATCGAACTCTGGCAGTCGGGCAACGAAGCCGACGCGCGCACCCTCGGTGAGAGCCTGGAGGACGTCTACGAGACCCTCGGCATCACCAGCAATCCCATCCCGGTGAAGGCCGCGATGCAGCTCCTCGGCTTCGACACGGGGGCGCCTCGCCTGCCGCTCGTCGAAGCCACCGGCATGCAGCGTGAGCGGATCCGGGCCATGCTCGAACGCAACGAATTGAGTGCAGTACATGTCTAGAAGTCACGTCGGGAATTCGCGCGGCGTCAGCCGGCGTCTGCCCGTCGCTGACTGCGTCATGCCGCTCGCGCGGGCCTCGGCCCGCGCTTCGCGCCAATCCTTGTCATCAACACGCAGCCACTCGGCTGCCATCCCCGGGAATTCCCTCCATGACTTCTAACGTTTCTTCCCCTCCCGTCCGCGTCATTCCACTGGGAGGCATCGGTGAGATCGGCAAGAACATCACCGCCATCGAGTGCGGTGACGACATCATCGTCATCGACTGCGGCCTGACCTTCCCCCGTGAGGAGGGCCAGTTCGGTGTCGACATCGTGCTGC
>JAOPYW010000051.1 GCA_025964405.1 Thermoleophilia bacterium
GATGCCTGCGGTCAGCCCGTCACCGAGTCCGGTGCCGATCGTGTTCGTGGTGAGGATCGTCGCCCAGTAGAGCACCTCGTCGCGCCGGGTCGTGATGTCCGTGACCGAGAAGGAGCCGCCCGTCGTACGCCCCAGGAGCACGATCAGCACGATCGGAGCGATGAGCGCCATCGCGCCGCTGATCACGCCGATGCCGATCGTCTCGAAGAGGAAGTCGGCCATCTCCGTGCCGGCGGCACTCGTGGCAACGATGACGGTCCAGAACAGGCCGGGGCGCAGCTGGCCGGATCGCACCTGCGTGGTCACGGCCGCGAGGAAGATCGCCATGAACAGGGCGAACGTGGCGAGGTAGCCGACGTGCATCGATTCGGAGATCTGGTCGCCGCCCGTTTCACCGAGCGTCGTCGCCGCCATCTTGAGGACCCAGAACGAGAGGGTGATGGCCGGGAGCTTGCTGACCGCTGCCCGAAGTTGGGTGGCGGGGGCGTGCAACGCGGATGCGGCCGCGGCCGCAGTCTCAGCTGGGGAGTCTGCCTGGACCTGCTCCAGCATCGTGGTCGCAGGCGGGGCGGGCGCCCTGCACGGCTGCGGGGAGGGCAGCACGGGCACCGGGGGCGGGGAACCGGCGACGGCCGGCGGCGGCAGCTCGAACCGAGGGAGCACGAACGCGGGTCGCTGCGTCAGCGACGGTGCGGTGGCCGGGATGCGCGCGTGCGTGGTCATGCGACATGGTGACGGATCATCCTGTACCCAGAGTGACATCTGCGCAGGGGCACCTGGCCGCATACGGACGTTCAGGTACGTGTCATCCGTGCCACGCAGGATGGAGCCATGGAAACCATCGAACAGCGCCAGTCGATCGCCCGCCTGCTCTGGAACCGCGTGCCCGAGATCACGATCTTCTTCTGGGTGATCAAGATCCTGTGCACCACGGTCGGAGAGACGTTCGCCGACTACATGAACGACACGCTCGGCTTCGGGTTGACGAACACGACATACGTGATGGGTGCCGGGCTGGTCGTGGCCCTCGTCGTGCAGTTCACCCGACGCAGGTACGTGGCCGGCCCCTACTGGCTGGCCGTCGTGCTGATCAGCGTGGTCGGCACACTGATCACCGACAACCTGACCGACGTCGCTGGGGTCAGCCTCTGGACGAGCACGATCGGGTTCACGATCGCGCTCGGCGCGACGTTCATCGCGTGGTACGCCGCCGAGAACACGCTGTCGATCCACGAGGTCTACACCACGCGCCGCGAGACCTTCTACTGGCTCACCGTGCTGTTCACGTTCGCGCTCGGTACGGCCGCCGGTGACCTCATCGCCGAGAAGATCGGTCTCGGCTACTGGAAGTCGGGGTTGCTGTTCGCCGCAGCCATCGCCGTGGTCTACGTGGCGCACCGCTTCTTCGCGCTCGGCCCCATCGCGGCGTTCTGGATCGCCTACGTGCTCACGCGCCCCCTCGGTGCCTCCATCGGTGACTACCTGTCGCAGCCGCACGCAGATGGTGGGCTCGGGTTGGGCACGACCGTGACGAGCCTGCTGTTCCTTGCCACCATCCTGGGCCTCGTCGTCTACCTCTCGGTGACACGCATCGACCGGACCGAGTCGGACGGCGCTGGCGCACTTGAACATCGATGATGATGGGAAGCACACGTCCATGAGTGCGGATGCCACGACGGAGTTGCCGATACGACTGCTCCTCGTCGAGGACGAGACCAAGCTTGCCCTCATCATCGCCAAGGCCCTGACGGCCCAGGGCTATTCCGTCGACGTCACGACACGTGGCGACGAGGCGTACGCCCTGCTCGCGCGGCCGGGTGCACCATGGTCGCTCGTTGTGCTCGATCGCATGCTGCCCGGCCTGGACGGGGTGACGGTGTGTCGTCAGCTGCGCGAAGCCGGCAATGACGTCCCCATCCTCATGCTGACCGCCCTCGAAGCGATCGATGAGCGCATCGTCGGGCTCGATGCCGGCGCCAACGACTACTTACCGAAGCCGTTCGCGCTGCGCGAGCTCTATGCGCGGGTGCGTGCACTGCTGCGGGCCCATCGGCCGCAGGTGCTGCCGCGGGACGTTGTCATCGAGCACGCGCCCGAGCACCTCGTCGTGGGTGACCTCACGCTCGATGTGGATGGGCTGGTCGCCTTCCGGGGCGAGGCGCGCATCGACCTGCGTCCGAAGGAGGCAGCCATCCTCGCAAGCCTCATGCGCCAACCCGACCGGGTGGTGAGTCGCTGGACCATCTTCGACGCCGCATGGGGTGATGTCGACGTGCCGAGCGCCAACCACCTCGACGTGCACATCCGGCGCATCCGTGAGAAGGTCGATCGACCGTTCGACCGCGCATCGATCGAGACCGTGCGCGGCGCTGGCTATCGCATCCGAGGTGATGGGCGCTGATGCGTCGAGGCGCGTTACCGATCTCCGCACGACTGACTGCCGCGTTCGCGTTGGCGCTCTCGGTCGTGCTGCTGGTGACGAGCCTGTGGATCTACGAACGTCAACGCGAGGGCTATCGGGCGTCCCTCGGGCGGGAGCTGCGCGAACGCAGGAACAGTGCACTCGAGGTCCTTGACGCGACGCAGGCCCGTGATGACGCCGGCACGGCACGTCGTATCGTCGCGGCCGACTCCGGGCTCGTGCAGCTCTACGACCGCGCCGGAGCAGTGGTCGACTCCAGCGTGCCGTACGACGACCTGCGGGTCGCGTCCCGAAACCGCATCCGCGCGGCGCTGGAGCGCGATCGCTACTTCGACGCGCACGTGCGAACGCATGACGGCGAACGAGTGCTCCTGACCCGCCTCGGTACATCCGATCTCGTCGCGGCGTTCACCGAGCCGCAGCGTCCTTCGTCGGAAGCCCTCGAGCGGCTGGCAGCGCAGTTGGCATTCGGTGCCGCCGTCGCCGTGCTGCTCGGGTCCCTCCTGGCGTTCTCGCTGGCGCGTGCAGCGCTCCGTCCGGTGGAGCAGCTGCGCATGAGTGCCGAGCGACACGGCCGTGACGACGACGACGTCTCCCTCGACGTGCCGCCCGCTCGCGACGAGATCGCTCGCCTCGCCGTGACCCTCAACGCCCTCCTTGCCCGTATGCGTGAAGCGACGCTCCGCGAACGCCGGTTCGTCGCCGAGGCGGGTCACGAGCTGCGCACCCCGCTCGCGACCATGATCGCGGAGATCGAGTTCGCGCTCGAGGGCGACGTGACGAAGGAGACTGCCGCCACCCTCAACTCGCTCCACGAGGAGGCGACGCACCTCACGACCCTGTCGCAGCAGCTGCTCAACCTCGCCACCACCAGTTCAGCAGCACCCAGCTCGACAGTCGACCTCGCTGCCGTCGTCCGACGACGGGTCGAGCGTGCTGCGAGCATCGACGTGGATCGTTCCTACACCGTCGAAGCCAACTCCGACGCGTGGGTCGTCGCCGACCCGGATCGGCTGGCACAGGTCATCGACAACCTGCTCGACAACGCATCCGTACACGGCGGGAGCTCGATCGTCGTCCAGGTCACGAACGATGGGATCACGGTCGAACTGCACGTGCTCGACGACGGGCCGGGCATCGCCGCGGGCGATGCAGCCCGCGCCTTCGACCGATTCATGCGAGCCGACGACGCGCGATCACGACCGGGCACCGGCCTCGGTCTCTCGATCGTACGAGCTGCGATGCTCGCCAGCGGTGGCGACTGCGGCATCCGTCGCCGCACCGATGGTGCGCGCGGCACCGACGCGTGGATCAGCCTGCCGAGCGTTGACCGACACGCGTGAGGCCCAACTCGTGGGCCAGCGGCTGGGCAGGGGATCGGTCCTCCCCCAAGGGTGCGCCCAACCGGAGCAACACCTGGGTCAGGTGCAGGAGGTCGACGTGATCGACGTGTTGCGTGACCGTCGTTCCCGGCTTGATGCTCGGCGCCACCACCATCGTGGCGACGTGGCAGTCTGCGCGCAGGCTCGTGCGTGGGCACGGAGTGTTCACCGAGACGCCGGGCGCGCGTCGCCGGTCGCCCTCGTCCCACGTCACGATCACCACGACGTCGCCGCGTCGATATGCGGGGCTGTCGGTGATGCGCGGTAGCCATCGCGCGAACCACGCATCGGCATGAGCTGCAGCACAGTCGTGTCCGTCATCGCACAGGTCGGGCGTGATCATCGCGAGCGACGGCAGGGTCGCGCCATCGAGTGCAGCGGCGAAAGCGCCTGTTTCGAGGCTGCCGAGCGGCAGGTCGGAGGACGAGCAGTCGGCGGCGAGGCGCGTCAGGTACGGGACCGGGTCGTGGCGAACCGCGTATCGCCCAGCATCCTTCCCGACACAGGGTCTCGGCATCGATTCCTGGTAGCTGCGCCAGCTGCCGCCGGCCTCGGTCACGCGGTCGAAGACGCTCATCCTGTCGATGGGGCACTGGGTCGGCGAGCACCCTCCGTGGATACCGGCTGGCGAGCCGGTGACCGCCCCGATGTAGTTGCCGAGCGAGGCGTGCTGGATCGCGGACATCGATTCCAGCGATGCGCAGTCGCGCGCGACCTGGTTGAAGTACGGCTGCGTTCGCGCGACATGCGATCCGGGCGCACCGATGATGCGGTCGTAGCTGGCGTTCTCGAACCAGATCCATACGACGTGTCGGGTGGGGCGTGGCGCAGCGCCCCGGCAGGCATGGCTCGACCGATGATGCGTGTCATGGACGTTCGACCGCGCGGGGGAGTGGTGTGCATGGTCCGTGAGATGCGGTGAAGCGAACAGCCAGGACGCGATCACCACAGAGATGATCGCAAGCACGACCGCCGCCGTGTTCCTCGCCCGTCTCATGCGCGGCAGGCTTCGGCCGTCAGCTGCGGCACTCCATGGATCGTGCGTGGATCCTCACGGCGGAGCAGCACGTCGCGCCCGCACACCGTGGCTACGCGGCGATACCCGGTGTCGACGAGCACCGCCGTGTCTCCCGAGCGATCGAGCCCGAAGTGCTCCGGGCGTTGCCACCGGATGATCCAGTCGGGCCGGGACCGTGAGGCGAGCAGTGCATCGAGACGAGCCTCCACGCCGGGGACGGCGAGGTACATCAGGCTCCACTGGTACGCGAAGGCGGGCTGGGCATGCGTGTAGTACGCAGCGTTGGCGCGGGAGTAGAGCACCAGCACGCGGTCATCGGGGCGCCGATTGGCCGCGACGACTCCCGCGGTCGCGGTCACCGACGCCTGGTGGAGGTGGGAGCGCTCGCGCACCACGGTGGGCAGGGAGGTCGCCACCACGAACACCACGAAGACCACTGCGACCGAGACGCGGAGCCACCGCTTCGGGAGCTGTGCGGTCGCCACGCCGCCGAGCACGGCGACGGCTGGAACGAGCTGCAGCATGTAGTGGCTCCAGTAGTAGCCACCGCCCAATACGCCGACGAGACCTGCCCCGAGCCATGCCGTGAAGAGGACGGCGAGGCCGCGTCGTCGCCTCCTCCACAGGATCGCGATCGCGATGGCAGCTGCCGGCAGCAGCACGGGAAGCCCCGCGTCATAACTTGCAACGAGCAGCCGGTGGAACCGCGCTGACATCGGGATGGGGGACGTGGTCAGTGCGTGCACGCCTGCGATGCGGAACCCGAACATCGCCCATGTGAAGGCACGAACACCGGGGCCGATCGTCGCGGCCCACGCGAGCGTGGCGAGCAGTGCGGCCGCGACGCCGCCGGCGTACGGAAGCAACGTGCGTGTCCAGCCGACGCGTCGCGCGACCAGGAGGGCACTGACTGCACCGACCGCGAGCCCATCGAGGAACGACTGCTTGAGCAGCAGCGCCGAGACGGCGAGCAGCCCGATGGCGAACCACCTGGAGCGTGGTGTCGTCGATTCCTGCAGTGCCGTGCAGCACAGCAGTACGACGACGGCCGTCACGGTCGCGGCGAGCAACTCGGGGTAGGCGAACGGCCCCGACAGGCGGGGGGCGCTGGTGAGCAGCGCCGTGACCACACCGACGTAGGGTACGGCTCGCCGCGCCCCGATGCGGGTGGCGATGGCACAGGTGGTTGCCACCATTCCGGCAGCGGCCACGGCGCCGACGAGTCGCACGCCCACGGCTCCCCCCAACCAGTCGGCCATGCCGTAGATGAGGACGAGCAGGGGAGGACGATCGATCCACAGGTCGCCGTAGAGCGAGCCCACCGCGTGGCCATGCGCAGCGAGGAAGGAACGACCGACGAGCGCCAATCCACCCTCGTCCACGCGGAGGGGAAGTTGCAGGTAGGGGAGCCGGAGCGTGAGCGCGAGTGCAATTGCACCGATGGTCCACGACAGCGCCACGCGGGTGGATGTTCTCGTGTCCGGCCCCGACTCCGGCGGTGCGGAGATCGAGGGGCGTCGGAGGCGTTCCGGTGCGGGGAGCGTGGTCGACATGTCGCGACGTCGATCATTCACTACCAGCATGAACAGGAGATGAACACGAGAGGCAGGCTTGCTCATGTCTGCACCAAGGGGCCACACGTCAGGCCCGCGCGTAGTAGGCCTTCGACGATGAGACCGACCGCCTGGGCGGTACGTTCCGCGGCGCCGCGACCGTGCCACTCGGCATCGTGGAGGAGGATGGTGTCGCCGCCGACGATGTCGCGGGTGGCGCGTCGGGCGATGCTCGTAGCGGTGGCCCGCGCCTGCCAATCGCAGCCCCACCGCGTCCAGAGGGTGATGCGTTGATCGAGCGACCGTGCGGTACGCAGCGTCGGCCAAGTGACGACGCCGTGCGGCGGCCGGTACAGGGCCGGAGCCGTTCCCGTGAGGTCACCGATCGTATGGCGTGCACGGCGCATGTCATCGTCGATGTCCGCGGGGGTGCGGAGCAGGTGGTCACGGTGACGCATGCCGTGGCTCTGCACGTCATGGCCGCGCGCAACGAGATCGTGAACGAGCCCTGGAGCGCGCAGGGCATGGTCGCCGACCACGAAGAACGTCGCGCGGAGGTCGTGTCGTTCGAGCGCTGCGAGCACGAGTTCCGTACAGCGTGGCTGGGGACCGTCGTCGAAGGTCAGCGCGACCCGCCGTGCGTCGCCACTGCCGTACCGGATGCCCACTGCGCGTCCGAATCGCAGGTGGGCGGTGGTCGCGGGCGCTGCCCAGGCGACGAGCCCGCCTGCTGCGGCCATGGTGACGGCGGTCTTCATGTCGACATCCGGTCTGCACGCACGTGCGGTGCGTGGCGCACGTGCTGCGCCGGGTGGTGCGCTCGGTGGGCGCCGTCGCGTGCGCCGCGTGCGAAGGCATGGAGTGGAGCAACGCCGAACATCGTGAGCATTGCCACGGTCGCCGCCAGCGCCACGACGGCGGCCGGTCGTCGGCGAGCCCGGGTTCGGTCGTTGCTCGTCGGTTCGGCGGCGCGATCTGGCATCGGCACGCGGGACGGTGCAGTGATGGCGCGCTCGATGCTGGCTGTGAGGTCGTCGAGGTGACGCGCCCAGACGGCCACGCCATCCGCCTCGGCTGCTGCTGCGCTGCGTCGGCCGTGTCCCGGTATGAGGCCCGCCATCACGATCGGCAGTTCGCTCGACATCGCCTCGAAGATCGTCATGCCGGGACCGGTCGCGACGAGCACGTCCGCGCGCCGCATCCATTCGTCGACATCCGTACGGAAGGCGAGCAGCTCCACGCTGTTCCAGGTGCGCGCCCGCAGCGAGTTCCACAGTGCGGTATTGGTGCCGCAGAGCACCGTGACGCGGCCCTGGGAGCCGGAGGCATCCAGGCGCTCAACGATCTCGGTGAGCTGCCCGGCGCCCCACGAGCCGCCGCTCACGAGCACATGAGCACGCTCCGGCGACGCCCCGCGCGCCGCCTTGGGCGGCTGGAAGCGTGCTCCGACCGACGGTGCTCGATGGGTCACCTGCGCCCAGGGGACCAGGGCCGCCGCGCGCTCCACGTCCTGCGTCGTTGCGACGAGGTGTTCGTCGACGCCCGGAGCGAACCACAACCGGTGCGGAGCGATGTCGCTGACGAGTGCGATGACGGGCACCCGGATGCGTCCTGACCGGCGAAGTGATGCCAGGACGATCGTGCAGAGCGGGTACGTCGAGACGATGACATCGGGGTCGTGCTGGTCGACGAGTTCAGCGAGCCGCCCTCGAAAGGCGAGGGGGAGCAACAACCAGACCAGGGGCGCCATCCAGCGCGACCCGAACGTCCGGAACAGCAGGGTCCAGCTCCATGGAGCGTGCTGCAATTGGCATGCGTATCCGTCGCGCACGAATCGGTGCATGCGCGGGCCCATCGCCGCGAGACCGTTACGCGTCTCGGCGTCGAGGTGCGGATCGTCGATGCGGGCCTGCGCGATCCATCCGCGCGCGTTCGCGTCGTGTCCGCCGCCGACATCGGCGGAGATCACGAGCGCGCGGGTCGGACTCGGTGTCGCATCGAGCGATTGTTGGCGATCGCACATCGAGTGTTCCTCGAGGGTCGGGGCGTTCGACGACGCCTGTCCCACTCCACGCTACGTGCACCGCCTGTCATCGACCTGAAGTCGGCCGTGCCCGCGACCGTTCCTGACATGAGCCTGGCTTCGGCGGGTTTTCCGTCGTTTCGATGGCACGCAGCGGGTGGCGAACCCGAAGTACGGGTGTGCCTTCCGTCACGCTCACACCCGCGCCGAGTTCCCAGCGCCTCGCCGAGGCTCGTGCAGAGTACGACGCGATGTCGCAGCGTACGCCGGAAGCCACGGCACGGGCCATCGAGCTCGATCGGACGGGTGCGACGAAACTGTGGTTCCATGAGGCCGACGACATGCGCGAGCGCCTCGGCCTGGTGCGCGGCATGTTGGCGACCGCGGCCATGGCGGCGGCCATGGGAGCTGCGGTGCTGACCACCTTCTCGGCGAAGCAGCGGTTCGACCTGCCGCGCCCGTTCGAACTGGATCCGCGCATCCGTCCGCTCGGACCGATCCCGAAGGATTCGTCGTTCCCCTCGGGTCACGCGGCCGCGTCAGCCGCAGCAGCAGATGTGCTGGCGCACTTCGACCCAGCCCACGCAGCGCACTACGAGCAACTCGCCCACGACGTCGCCGCCGCTCGCGTCTATTCCGGTGTGCACCTGCCCAGCGACGTCGCTGCCGGCGCGGCGGTCGGCCACGCCGCAGCTGCGCGTTTCACCTGACGCAGGTCAGTACGAGGCGGTCTCGGAGACGTGCTTCGCGCGAGGGTTCGGGATGGTCGGCAGGTCGTCGCGTCCCACCTCACGGTGTTGGACGTCGGGCCTTCGCACCGCCACATACGCCACGAGGGCCGCGATGATCACGAGCGCCACCGCCACCACCGGCCCGTCGCCGTAGCCGAGGCCTGACTCCTTGCCGATCCAATCGGCGATGGATGCTCCGAGTGGGCGGGTGACGATGTAGGCGAACCAGAACGCCACGACCTCATTGAGCCCGAACCAGCGGGCCCCGAGGATCGGAACCAGCATCAGGCCGCCGAAGATGAAGATCGACGCGAAGAACCCGAGGTGGAGCTCCGCCGCCGTCATGTCTCCGAGCGACGTGCCGAGCGCGAAGGTGAGGAGCACGGTCCACCAGTAGTACGACTCCCGACGGCGCGTGATGATGCTGTGGATCGAGAGCGTGCCCTCGGTATGCCTCCAGCGGCGGAACAGCCAGGCCATCACTGCGAGGAGCACGACCGAGGACGCCGCATACGGGATGCGCAGGCCGACGTGCATGCCGTCGGCGACCACCGTGCCGAAC
>JAOPYW010000062.1 GCA_025964405.1 Thermoleophilia bacterium
GTGGAAGCAGTCGTCGTTCTCCGACGGCTCCCCGGCAGTGGCCCTCAGCTGGAGCGCCGTCGATCGCAACACCCACACCGTGCGCGACATCGACGGCGTCGCCGTCGTGCGCTCGATCGACTTCACCCCGCCACTCCGACTCGCCACGAGTGGCACTGCGGCCGCAGCGTGCGTGCCCCTCGACGAAGCGCTCACCGGTGCGTCGCTCGACGGCCCCGGTAAGACACGTTCGCCCGACCACTGCGGTGCCCGCCCCGCGCCGTGAACCGATCGGCCGGTTCGCCCGCGCGCATCAGATATCCTGCAGCGGTGAGCTCCCCCGAAGACATCAGGCGCAATGCGCGCACGCGCCGCACCGTCGCGATCATCTCGCATCCGGATGCGGGCAAGACGACCCTGACCGAGCAGCTGCTGCAGCACACCGGCTCGATCAACAAGGCCGGCTCGGTGCACGGCAAGGCGGGACGCAAGGCCACCGTCACCGACTGGATGGCCATCGAGCAGGAGCGCGGCATCTCGGTCGCGTCGTCGGCGGTGCGCCTGCAGGCCGGCGACGTCATCATCAACCTGCTCGACACCCCGGGCCACGGTGATTTCTCCGAGGACACCTACCGCGTGCTCTCGGCCGTCGACTCGGCCGTGATGCTCCTCGACGCCGCCAAGGGCATCGAACCGCAGACGCGCCGCCTCTTCGAGGTGTGCCGCGCGCGCAACCTGCCGATCATCACCTTCATCAACAAGATCGACCGCCCCGCGATCGACCCGATCGGCATCCTCGACCAGGTCGAGCGCGAACTCGACCTCGTGCCCGTGCCGCTCAACTGGCCCGCCGGTGACCCGGCCGGCATCGGTGGCATCGTGCACGACGACGACAAGCTCGAGGAGATCGCCACATGGCCGCTCTCCGCGCTCGAGCCGCACTAGTGGGCCACGGCGCACGAGACGTTGGAGCTGGTCGCGGGCTCGGTGGGCGGCTTCGACGAGGAGCAGTTCCTCGCCGGCAACCTGACCCCGGTGCTGTTCGGGTCGGCGGCGCGCGCGTTCGGCGTCGACCACCTCGTGCGCGCGCTCCAGGAACTCGCGCCCTCCCCTGCGCCACGACTCGACCAGGACGGCGCGCCGCGTCCCGTGGAAGACGCCTTCTCGGCGCAGGTCTTCAAGCTGCAGGCGAACATCGACCAGCGCCACCGCGACGTCGCCGCGTTCATGCGCGTGAACTCCGGCGGCTTCACGCGTGGCGACAAGGTCACCGTCACCCGCACCGGCCGCCCGCTCGTCGTGAGCCGCGCCGTCGAGCCCTTCGGCCAGGAGCGCGACACCGTCGAGGAGGCGTGGCCCGGCGACGTCATCGTGCTGCCCGGTTCGCGCGACCTGCGCATCGGCGACACGCTTCACGCGGGGCGCAGCGTGCAGTTCCCGCGCATCACGACCTTCGCGCCGAGCCAGTTCCGCGAGGTCTCCAACCGCGACATCGCACGTCGCAAGCAGTTCCAGCAGGGCCTGCAGCAGCTGGGTGACGAAGGCGTCGTGCAGGTCTACGTCGACCCGAAGGTCGGCATGCAGCGCCCCGTCTGCGCGGCCGTCGGCCAGCTGCAGTACGAGGTGTTCGAGCACCGCATGCGCGAGGAGTTCGGCGTGCAGATCGGCTACTCGCAGCTCCCGCTCGCGGTGTCGGTCGCCTATTCCAGGGAGAACGAGGTCGCTCCGCCGCGCGCCGGTGGCATGCGCATCCTCGAGTCGACGCAGGGCGTCGTGCTGCTCGCATTCGGCTCCGACTGGGCGCTCGAGAACTACCGCAAGGACCACCCCGAGCTCGTGCTCGAGGACATCCTCTAGGTTGCGCGGCTAGTAGTCGTCGCCGGGGCTGACGCCACCGCCACCGTAGTCGTCGCCCGGGCTCGTCGGCGTGTAGCCGTAGTCGCTGCCATCCCACCAGTTGTCGATGCGCCCCGAGTAGGAGGATACGACCCGCTCGCCGTAGGAACGGTCGAGCTCGCGCCCCTCCTTCCCCTTGATGCGCCCGTCGCCGTCCTTGTCGAAGCTCGCGATGATGCCGCGTACTTCGGCCTTGTCGGCCTTGTCATCACCGTCGCCGCGCGAGTCAGCTGCCTCCGCGAGGCGCGTGATGTCGTAGACGGTCGTCGTGTAGTGCGTGTCGCCGTCGCTGTCCTCGTACGACGACGTCTCCGACCGGAAGGTCTCCGGGGGCGACCAGAAGCTTCCCTGCAGGTCGAGCGACCCGTTGGCCGGGAAGTCGTCGTACTTGTCGAACACCGACTTCACCTTCGTGTCGACCGATTCGCCATGCCGGACCATGCTCGCGATGCCCGCACCCGCTGCACCCAACAGGGCGCCGACCCCGAGCGCCGCGCCCGCGATCGCGAGGCCGGGCCGGAGCGAGCCCGCGCGCCCCGTGAGCACCGACACCGCCGCGACTCCCACGCCGAGCGCCGCGGTGCCGCCGATCATCCAGCTGGTTCGCGTGTCGCCGCCGGTTCCGGTCGGGTGCTTCGCGATGATCGCGTCGGCCGCCTTCGTGAGCCCGAACCCGACGCCGCCTGCGACCACTGCCGCACCGATGCCGCCCGCTACCAGGGGATTGATCGCCATGAGGAGTTCCGTCCGTTCGTCCCGTGGTGCGCGGGTCCCGCCGTGCACCTTCCTACCGGTGCTTCGAATGACGCATCGCAGTTGTTGCGGTGGCACACTGTCGGGATGTCGCTGTTCACCTTCCCCAACCCCGTCAATGACAAGGCAGCCCGCACCGTGGCCGCGGGCGTCTTCGTGCTGGGAGCCGTGACGCTCGTCACCGGCTGGGCCTGGCTCGCCGCCGTGCTCGCGTTCGGGTTCCTCCTGCGCGTGCTGTCCGGCCCGCGGTTCAGCCCGCTGGGCCGCATCGCGACACGGTTCGTGGCGCCGCGCCTCGGGCCCGCACAGCTCGTGCCCGGACCACCCAAGCGATTCGCACAGGCCGTCGGGCTCGCGTTCACGACCGCAGTGACCATCCTGCTCGCGACCGGCCACGACCTCGCCGGGGGCGTCGTGCTGGGCGTGCTGCTCGTGTTCGCGTTCGCTGAATCGGCCCTCGGGTTCTGCGCCGGTTGCTGGGTGTTCGCCCACCTCATGCGGTGGGGCGTGATCCCGAGGTCGGTCTGCCTCGCCTGCGCGAACACCGCCTACGAGGTGTAGTCGACGGGCGACGTGCGAGAATCGGTGGCGATGCCCCGTCGCCTCCTGAGACTCCTGCTCGCCCTGCTCGTGCTCGTCACGCTGACGGTCGGCGGCGTCGTCATCGGCCTGCGCGCATG
The DNA here is from genome assembly GCA_025964405.1 of Thermoleophilia bacterium. GTDB lineage: Bacteria > Actinomycetota > Thermoleophilia > Gaiellales > SKUG01 > JAGQUL01. The sequence goes on from JAOPYW010000062.1 coordinate 3,309, forward strand.
GGGCACCACCGACCAGCAGACTTCCTTCGCGACCGTGCAGACCTCGGTCAGCCCGACGCGCAGCGGACGCATCACGGTCTTCGTGCCGCTCGTCGACTGGAAGCTCGACGTGCTCGACCACGGCGCCCCGGCCAACGTCACGCTCGAACTGCGCGGCATCGACCGCACCGAGGCGCAGGCCAGCATCAGCTCCCGCGCCAACGCGACCGCCTCCCTGGCCGACGCCAAGCGCGATGCGAAGGTCGTCGTGCGCCGCGCGATCGAACGCGGCGTGTGGTCGGCATCGCTCGGCGGCGTGCTCGGCGGCCTCGTCGGCGGCGCGCTGCTCGGGGCACTGCTGCTGCGCCGCCGCTGGCTCATCGCCGGTCCGGCCATCGGAGTGCTCGTCACCGCCGCGCTCGTGGTGCCCTCGGTGGTCGCGCTCGGCCGCATCGATCCGAGCCGCATCACGACGTCGACCGCGAGCGGTGGGCACGGGCAGGAGCTGCCGTACGTGCTGCAGTTCTCGCGGCAACTGCTGACCGTGGGCGACGAGTACGAGGGCCACTTCGAGACCGCGCTCGACAGCGTGGGCAACCTCGTCGCCTTCGCC
>JAOPYW010000072.1 GCA_025964405.1 Thermoleophilia bacterium
ACGTGAGACGATGCACCTTTCGGACGAGAGGGCCCTTGTCGTCGATCGTCGCGAGCGACGGGAAGAGCACGTTCGACGTGATTGCTGCCAACTGGGCGGTGACGCCAAAGGATGTTAAGTAGTACGCCGTGTAAAGACCGAGCGTGGCGGCTCCTAGTTCGCGTTGCAGGAGAAGCTTGTCGAGATATAGGAAGACGAGCGGTGGCAGGTAACCGACGAATGCCAGACGACCGAATGACACCATCTCGCGGCTTGCGCCCTCGCGGAGCGCACCAAGGTGGTAGTAACGGCGCAGCGCGAGTCCGTACCAAACGCACGAAACGGCAAGCGCTAGCACGAGCGCGATCAGCAGATCAGAGTACTGCTGGCGTGTGGCAATCGCTAGCGTCGCGAAGCCCACGATTGCGAGTCCACCCTCGCATATGCGAACCATCGACTGGCGACGGAAGTCGTGCAGGCTAGCGATGTGGCGTTCCGCCACGATCCGCAGGCCCAGCGCTGCTCCGTACCACATTCCAAACAGCACCACTTTGCCCGGCGCGCTGAGGACATGCCCGATGTCGCCATGGGCGAACACCGCGACGCCGCTCCAAAACACAGCGGCGGCGAGCACGATCGCGGTCGAGTACGTAATCGCGCTGCTGCGCTGTGCATCGGTTGTGGCGCGCGAAATTGCGCGGCCGCTGGCCAGGTCCATGCCGAGCACCACGACGATCGAGGTGATTGCTCCAATTGTCAATGCCAGCGAAGCGCGCCCGAACTCCTCTGGCCCTAGTACTCGACCGGCGGTAGCCTGAGTCAGGAATAGAAGGCCGCTGCCGATCATGCCACCAAGAGCCGACCATGAGAGGTGCCGGAGGAATTGCGCCATCGCAGGACTCATTGCATGCCCAAAGAGGCGTTGATGCATGGTGTCGGCGAACTTGCTCATAATGAATGCGGTTTTCGGCCGCAGGCCCTACACTCCCGCGGACACGAAGTATGCACGACTCCCCGAACATAGCGATCCTCCTCACCGCGACGATCAACGTGGGGGCGACGCCTGACGTCGCACACGTTTCGAGCAGCGAGCGGCGCGCCGACTACGCACGCGGCCTTGCCCCATGGCTCGCGGTGCCTGGGCTGCACGTGGTTCTGTGCGAAAATAGTGGGGCGGACCTCGAAGCCTTCCGCGATGCTCCGCGCGCGCACGGCAGCGAACTGGAACTGATCGGCTTTCATGGGAGCGACGTAGCCGTCTTGCGCGGGAAGGGGGCCGGCGAGGCCGAGTTGATCGCCCATGCCTTCGCTAGCTCTAGCGCTTTGCGCGACGCCGATCTCGTCGTGAAAGTGACTGGCCGACTCGTCGTGCGGAATACAGAGCAGTTTCTCCGCGGAATTCGCGCAGCTGAGGGAGTGGAAGTGTTCGCTGACCTGCGTCTCCGGCAGCGTATTTCGGTGGCAGACAGCCGAGTATTCGCAGCGCGGCCAAGCTTCTATTTCGACCGGCTGCTTAAACGCGCCGACCGTATGGACGACCCGGCCGGCAGCTACTTTGAGCATGTACTCGCCCAAGCGGTACACGCCGTCGCCGCTGACGGTGAGCCGTGGGACCTGCTCCCGGTGTACCCCGAAGTAGTTGGGCGCAGTGGTACCACCGGCGATCGCTATCGGTCAGGTCTGCTGATCAGGCTCGCGCACCATGTCGAGTTTGCCATTCGTCGCAGGATTGTGCGGTGACCTCAGCCGCGGCTGCCGGGCCGCCAACGGCGAAGGGCGGCGACGTTGAGTAAGCAGAAGTAGGCGGCGGCGCCGAGCGACGGCGTGGTCGAGTTCTTTTTTTGGGCAGCGTAAATTTCCCGGCGCAATCGGGCCAGCTGTGTCTGGCTCACGCCGTCCGGGCCCAGTTCGCAGATTACCTCGTCGAGCCACGCTGCCTTCGCAAAGGGTGCGATCCGGAGCAAGAGGTCGTAGTCGCCGGCGATGCGAAACGAGGTGTCGAAATCTCCGTAGTCGATGAACAGGCTGCGAGCCTGGAGCATCGCTGGGTGAGCGATGTTCTGGTACCAGCGTAGGCGCGAGACATTCCAAGGCTGGCCGATTTCGTGCCCGCCAATGTAGCGGCATTTCGCGCTGACGAGGTTGGCGTTTCCGGCGGCGCCAGCCGCGACCAAATGTGCTATCGCGTTGGGGTGTGCGAGCACGTCATCGGCGCCAAGGAACAGGACCCAGTCGCCGGTTGCTTGGCGGAGCGCCTTGTTCCAAGCGTCGTAGATGCCGTCGTCGGGCTCAGAAATAAGAACGGCGGGTTCGTAGCGTTGCGCGATTTCCACGGTGGCGTCGCTCGACGCACCGTCGGCGACCACGAGCTCGATCGCGGGATGCGTCTGCGCCGCGATGCTCGCCAAGCACGCTTCGAGGGTCGCGGCGGCGTTCCAAGTGGCGACGATGATCGAAACTGACTGCGGTGTGGGCATCGGTGGGCTCCGGCCGAAATGGTCCCGGTGACGGGCCAATGCAGTTTACTTGCTGCATGCGCAGCACACCCCTGACCATCGCCGTCGTACTCACCTACGGCCGCTCCACCCGCCTGCCCGGTGTGCTCGCGGCCCTGCGCGCACAGACGATCGTGCCCGACCACGTGCTTTTCGTCGACAACCAGTCGCCCGACGGCACTTGGCAGCAGGTGGAACAGCTAGCCGCCGCGGACCCCGACGGTCGCGTGCTCGGCCTGCGTCTGGTGCGCAATGGCGCGAGCGCCGAGGGCTACCACGCCGCGCTGGCCGCGCTGCTCGCGCAGGGAGCATGGGAGTGGGCCTGGTTCGTCGAAGACGACCTCGTCCCCGCCCCCGACGCGCTTGAGCAGCTGCTCGCCAGCGCCCCCGCCCACGCGCCCACGACCGTCGCCTTGGTCTCAGCCATCCGCGACCCGGCCGGCGAGCACCTGCTTGTACCCCGTGGCACGCTCCGGGCGCGCTGGACTGGCACGCCCTGCATCCCGGCGCCGGAATCCGCCTACGCCACGCCCGCGGTGCCCTTGGAATACTTCGGCTACCTTGGCGCGCTCGTGCGGCTCGCGGCCGTCGCCCGCACGGGCCTCCCCCGACGCGACATGCTCGGGTGGTTCGACGACGTCGAGTTCAGCTCACGAACCGCCGCCGCTGGCGGCGCCTGGCTGATCCCTAGCTCCGTCGTGCTCCACGACGACGGCATGCCCGCCGCCGACTTCGGCGACGGCTTCCTAGACCGCCTCCGCCGGCTCCGCACCGACCCGCCCCTCGGGGCGCTCTGGAAGAACGCGTACGGCTTCCGCAATATGCTCGTGTGGGGCCGCGCCAACGGCGCCGTCGGCGCCGTCCGCGCGTTCGCCTACTGGCTGCTGCTCTCCCTGCGCGTGCTCGTCGGCGCCCCCGACCACCGTTTGCTGCGCCTGCGCGTGTACGCCCGCATGTGGCGCGACGGTCGCGCCGGCCGCCTCCGAAACGCCCCGCCGGTCGCTTGGAGCACGCTCGCTGAGCACCGGGGCAGCGTTGCCGACTTCCTGAACGCGCACGCCGTACGCTATGAGCTGTCGCCCGCCGACCTCGTCGAGCACCGCACCGGCAGCTGGCCCGGCGCGGCCGCTGCGGGCCAAACGCACTCTTGAATCCCGAAAGCCCTTCAGGCGCGCGCCTATACTGTAATAGCGCCCAAGCGCCCCCTCCTCATGACTCGAACCCTCGTCATCATCCCCGCACTGAACGAGGAAGCCACGCTTCCCGACGTGCTGCGCGACCTCGCGACACACGCGCCCGAATGCGATGTGCTCGTGGTCGACGACGGCTCCCGCGACGCCACCGCCGAGGTGGCCCGTGCCGGCGGCGCCTACGTCGTCTCGCTCCCCTTCAACATGGGCGTGGGAACTGCGCTACGCACCGGTTTCCGCTACGCGGTGCGCAACCGCTACGACCGTGTCGTGCAGACCGACGCCGACGGCCAGCACGACCCCTCGCAGATCAGCGTGCTGCTGGGTGAGCTCGACGCCGGCAACGACCTCGTGATCGGCTCGCGCTTCCTAGCGGGTGACGGCCACTACCACGTGGAAGCGAGCCGAGGCTTCGCGTTGTCGCTGCTCAATCTTCTTACGGTGCTGCTGATGGGGCGCAGCATCCATGACAGCACCTCGGGGTTCCGCGGCTTTAGCCGGCCGCTCGTGGAGCAGTTCGGCACGACCTATCCCCGCGAGTTCCTGAGCGACACCGTCGAGGCGCTGCTGATGGCCAGCTACGGCGGCTTCCGCATCGCCGAGGTGCCGGTAAAGATGCGCGTGCGGGCCGGCGGCGAGCCGTCGCACAAGAGCCTGCGCCTCTACTACCACTACCTGCGCCTGCTCATCGTCATGGGCCTGACGGCGTCGCTGCGCGGCCGTCGCTCCACCCGGCGGTTGTCGCAGTGAACTCGACCCTCCAGGTCCTGACCACGCTCGTGACGCTCACCTTCTTGGGCGTGATCGTGCGCATGGTGCGCGCCCGCCAGATGCGCGCCAAGTACTCGTTCCTCTGGATGCTGGTCGGTGCCGTGTTCTTGGTGTTCTCGATCGTGCCGGGGCTGCTCGACAAGACCGCCCGCGCCGCCGGCATCCTCTACGCGCCGGCCCTTCTGTTCCTCGGCGCGACGCTGCTGCTGCTCTTCATCGCCGTGCACTTCTCGTGGGAGCTGTCGCGCATCGAGGAGCGGAGCCGCACCCTGACCGAGGAGCTGGCGCTCGCCATCGCCCGCATCGAGCAGCTCGAGCGCGGCGGCGTCACCCACGCGTCGAGCTCCCACGAGGTCGCCGCCCGGGACGCCGACCCCAAGCTCCGGGCGCCGCTGCGCCGATGACCGCGTCGCCCAGCGTCACCGCCGTCGTGCTCGCGTACGGCGAGGAGCCCTACCTCGACGCTTGCGTGGACGCCATCGCCGCGAGCACCGGCGTGGAACTCGACCTCGTGGTGGTCGACAACGGTGGGAGCCCGGCTCACCTCGCGGCGCTCCGCACGCGCGGCGACCTGCGCGTGGTCGGGCCGGCCGAGAATCGCGGCTTCGCAGGCGGCTGCAATTTCGGAGCCGCCCAGGGCGACGGCGACTTCGTGGTGCTTGTCAACAGCGACGCCTACCCGGCCCCCGACGCGATTGCCCGCCTTGTCGCGGTTGCCGCGCGCCCCGAGGTCGGCATCGCCAGTGCGAGCATCCGCCTCGCCGCCGCCCCCGACGTCATGAACTCGGCGGGCAACCCGGTGCACGTCAGCGGCCTGACATGGGCAGGCGCCTTCGAGGAGCCCGCCGCCGACCACCAGGCCCCCACTGACGTCGCCTCCGCGAGCGGCGCGGGGCTTGCGATGCGCCGCGCGCTCTGGGAGCAGCTCGGCGGTTTCGACCCAATCGCCTTCGCTTACTTGGAGGACACCGAGCTGAGCCTGCGCTGTTGGCAGCGCGGCCTGGCCGTGCGGTTCGTGCCCGACGCCGTGGTGCTCCACGAGTACGAGTTCGGGCGCAACGCACGCAAGTTCTACCTGCTCGAGCGCAATCGCCTGCTGCTCCTGCTGACCCTCCTCGAATGCCGCACCCTGCTGCTCCTCGCCCCACTTCTGCTGGTGCTGGAGCTGCTCATGCTGACGCAGGCGGTGGTCGGGCGCTGGCTACCGGCAAAGCTGCGCGGCTGGTGGTGGCTGCTCACCCACACCTCCTCAGTCGTGGCCCGGCGCCGGGTAGTGCGGGGCGGTGCGGTGCTGCCCGACGGTGCGTGGATGTGGCGGCTCACGCCGCGGATCGAGCCGACGAACGTGCCGCTGCCGCCGGGCATGTCGTTGGTGAACGATATATTCGCCGGCTACTGGCGCCTCGTGCGAGGCGCCGTGCGCGGATGGAACGCAGGCCCGGGATGACCAAAGAGCACGTGACGACAAGGCAGGACGAGTCGATGGAGGAGCGCCGCCCCTGGGTCGGCTCCGAACCGGTGCGGGCCCGTGGCGCGTGGCGCCGACGCATCGCCGACCGACCGATGCGTGCGTGGACCATCGTGGTCGCCGTGCTCTACGCGGCGCTCGTCGTGGGCGGCATCACCACGACCTCGGTCGGCTTCGAGCCGCTGCGCGACGAGCTTACCTCCACGCCCGACGGCCTCATCGCCGGCAAGCCGCGCGCCATCCGTTCCGACGAGGCGCTGCGCTCCACCCCCTGGACGATTGGCGTGCTCGAGCGCTCGGGCGACGCCTTCACAACGCCGCTCACCTACCGCGACGCATCGCTCGTGGCGCCCGGCGGCGGGGGCCCGGTCACCAAGCTGCTTTTCCTGGAATCGACGGTGTTCGACCTGTTCGGCTCGACGCTCACCACCCAGGCCTTCGCCGCGATCTGGTGGTTCGTCACTGCCGTCGTGCTGCTGCTGCTGCCGCGGTGGTTCGCCCGCCTCGGCGTGCCGCCGTCGGTCGGCATCCCGCTCACCGTGCTCGTGGTCGCTTCACCCGCGACGGCGTGGTGGTCGTGGTCGTCGCTGACCCCGCTCTGCTGGGCGCTCGTGGCGGCCATGGGCACGCTCGGCGTGCATCGCCTGCTCACCACGCGCGTCGGCCGCGCACGCCTGTGGGCGCTCGTTCCGCTTGTGGTCGGGGCTGCGGGCTTCGCACGCATGTCGCTCTCCTACCAGCCGTGGGCGGTGCCGATCGCGCTGACCGTGCTGGTGCCGACCCTCGTGTTCCTGCTCACGACCGCCGAGGCGCCCCGCCGCGTCGGGCTGCTGTGCGCGGGTGCCGTGGTGCTCGCCGGCGGCGCCGCGTTCAGCCTCTACTACCGCGAACACGCCACGAGCCTGGGCGTGCTGGCCGACACCGTTTATCCCGGCAGTCGCCGCAACACGGGCTCGCCCGCGAGCTTGGCGCAGCTGTTCGGCGCACCGCACATGTGGGTGCTGCAGCGGACGCCCGCGCTCGTCAACACCAACCAGTCGGAGATCTCGTCGAGCTACCTGATCCTGGGCCTGGTCGCTGCCTTGCTCGCGCCCGCCATCGACTGGCGCCGGCGTACGAGCGGCTGCGCGCTCGCGGTGACCACGCTCGTGGTGTTGGGCGTGCTCGCGTCGTGGTGCATGGTCGCGTGGCCCGACGGCGCGTCGAAGCTGTTCCCGATGAGCTTGGTCGCGCCGCTGCGCCTGGCGCAGGTCCTCGGATTCACCGCCATCATCGCCTTCGGGTTCGTGTTCACCGCTTGGGGCCGTGACCGCATCGGCTCGCGCCGCGCGACGGCGGGTGTCGTCGGCGCCGCGACCTTCCTGCTTACCGCCTACGCCGGCAGCGGCCTCCGCGTGAACTTCTTGCCCGGCTACCGCACGCCGTGGATCGGCCTCACGTCGCTCGTAGTGACCGCCGTGGTCGTCTGTGCGGTGCTCGCCGGCCGCCGCAGCTGGGCGCTCGTGCCGATGGTCGTCGCGGCCCTGCCGGTGGTGCTGTTTGCCAACCCGGTGCAGCACGGGTTCGGTGACCTTACGACCGGCACGAACGCCGCGAAGGTGCGCTCCATCTCGGCGACGTTCGAGCGCGGGCAGCTGTGGGCGACCGACGACTTCTACGCCGATGCACTCCTCATGGCCAACTCTGAGCAGGCCCTGAGCGGGCAGCAGTGGGTCGGCCCCGACGTCGACGCCTGGAAGAGACTCGACCCGACCGGCGCCTCGAAGGACGCGTGGAACCGCGGCGCCTCCTACATCCTCTTCGGGTGGGCGCCCGCCGGTGGCGACACGCGCATCACCGCGGCGCAGGCCGACATCATCCGCGTCGACATCGACCCGTGCAGCCCGACGCTCGACGCGTTCGATCTCGGCGCGATCTCCGCGAACCACACGCTCGACGGTGACTGCCTAACCGAGGTGGGCCGGCTCGACCTCGGCGGCATCGACCGCTGGGTCTACCGCGTCGACGGCTGACGGCGTCGCCTGCCGGCGGCTGCCGAAGCGCCGCAGCGCGGGCTGCTCGACGAGCCGCCACGAGGCGAGGCCCGCGACCCACGTGAGGGGCGCGGCGACGAGCACGTTAGTGGCGGGGTGCATGCCCGGCCAAGCGTGCACGAGGGCCTGCTGGACCGGGAACGCGTACACGTACATGCCATACGACACGTCTCCCAGTCGTGACACGCCGCGCAGCGAGGACGTCGTGCGGTATGCGACCACCAGTGCGGCATAGGGGAGCGTGATCGCGCCGACCGGCAGCAGCAGCGGCGTGTCGAACGTCATCACCCAGGCGGCGACGCCGAGCGCGGCCACCAGCCACGACAGTCGTACCCGCGACCGCGCTACGTAAAGCAGGGACCCCGTGAGGAAGTAGGCGAAGAGGCTCGCCGGGTCGGCGAGGCCGGAGCCGTGTACGGCCAGCAGTACCACGAGTGCCACCAGCCAGAGGCCGCCCAGCACCCGCGCCCGCCCGAGCAGCCCGGTCACGCCCAGCACGAGCACCATGCCGTATGCGAGCACCTCGAGCGGGAGAGTCCAGAGCGAGCCGTTGATCGCGTCGGGATACGGATTGTCGCCGAAGACGCCCGGTAGCGAGCCGTCGAACGGGGCCAGCAGCGACGCGCGCACCAGGTATCCCCAAGT
>JAOPYW010000073.1 GCA_025964405.1 Thermoleophilia bacterium
CTGGTGTTCGCGCAGTAGGTGCGGCGGGTGCTGCTCGCCGACGTCGCCGCGGCGCAGCTAGAAAGGGCGCGCGCAGGCATCGCGAAGAGCGCGGCGCGCATGCACGAGAAGGGGCGCCTGACCGACGACCAGCTCGCCGGCGCGACCGACGGTATCGAGTACGTTCAGGGGCTCGACGGGGCCGACCTGTCAGATGTCGGCCTCGCGATCGAGGCGGCCACCGAGCAGCTCGCCACCAAGCTCGCGATCTTCGCCGACCTCGACGCGCGCGTGCCGGCCTCGGCGCTGCTCGCGACCAACACCTCGTCGATCTCGATCACCACGATCGCCGCCGCGACCCGCCGCCCGCAGCACGTGGTCGGCATGCACTTCATGAACCCGGTGCCGGTGCTCCAGCTCGTCGAGGTGATCTCCGGGCTCGAGACCACGCCCGCCGCCACCGAGCTCGTGATGGAGCTCTCGCGCGAGCTCGGCAAGACGCCGGTGCACTCGCGCGACGTGCCGGGGTTCCTCGCCAACCGCATCCTCATGCCGATGATCAACGAGGCCTTCTTCTGCCTCGGCGAGCAGATCGGCACGGCCGAGGGCATCGACACGGTGATGACGCTCGGCATGGCGCACCCGATGGGCCCGCTCAAGCTCGCCGACCTGATCGGCCTCGACACGACGCTCGCCATCCTCGAGGTGCTGCACCGCGACCTGGGGGAGGACAAGTACCGCCCCGCGCCACTCCTGCGCCAGTACGTCGCGGCCGGCCGCTTCGGTCGCAAGTCGGGCGCCGGTGTGTACGAGTACGAGGCGCGCTGACATGACCACGACGCCGACCACCGCTCCCCAGTTCAGCCTCACCGACGACCAGCGCGACGTGCAGGCGATGGTGCGCGAGTTCGCTGCGGCGCGCATCACCCCGAACGCCGCCGAGTGGGACCGCAACCACACCTTCGACCGTGCGCTCTACGCCGAGCTCGCCGAGCTGGGCCTCATGGGCATCTGCGTGCCGACCGAGCTCGGCGGCGCGGGCATGGACTTCCTCAGCTACGTGCTGGCGGTGGAGGAGCTCTCGCGGGCCGACGCCGGCGTGGGCGTGACGATCGCCGTGCACACCTCGGCGTCGACGCTGCCGATCGTGCACTGGGGCACCGAGGCGCAGCAGCAGGCCTGGGTACCGAAGCTCGCGAGCGGCGAGTGGATCGGTTCCTTCGCGCTCACGGAGAGCGGCGCTGGCAGTGACGCCGGATCGATGCTCACGCGCGCCGACGAACAGGCCGACGGCGGTTTCCGCATCACCGGGCGCAAGCAGTGGATCACGAACGGCGCCTACGCCGGGTCGTTCATCACGTTCGCGCGCTCGGAGCCGGGCACGACCGACGCGAGCGGCGTCAGCGCATTCCTCGTGGCAGGTGACTCGGCGGGCTTGTCAGTCGGCCGCGTGGAGGAGAAGCTCGGGCTCAACTCATCGAACACCGTCGACATGGTCTACGACGACGTGTCAGTCGGCGCCGACCTGCTCCTCGGCACGCGCGGCAAGGGCTTCCGCATCGCGATGCAGACGCTCGACGGCGGGCGCATCACGATCGCGGCGCAGGCGCTCGGCATCGCGCAGGCGGCGTTCGACCTCGCGTCGAGTTACGCGAAGGAGCGCACGACGTTCGGCAAGCCGATCGGTTCGCACCAGGGCATCGCCTTCAAGCTGGCGGAGATGTCGGTCGAGATCGAGGCGGCGCGCGCGCTGACGTACCGCGCCGCAGCGCTCAAGATGGCAGGCCAGCCACACACCGTCGAGGGCGCGCAGGCGAAGCTGTTCGCATCGGGCGTCGCGCGACGCGTCACGGGCGAGGCGATCCAGGTGCTCGGCGGCTACGGCTACTCGAAGGAGTTCCCCGCCGAGCGCTACTACCGCGATGCCAAGATCACCGAGATCTACGAGGGCACGAGCGAGATCCAGAAGCTCGTGATCGCGCGGAGGCTGCTCGGTCTCGACGTGCGCTGACCGGATCAGTATTTTCGATAGTTCCCGTGCGCGACGAGCGGGTGCGCGACGCGCTGCGCTTCGTAGTCGGCGCCGCGCACGAGCTGCGTGACGAACCCCTTGTGGTCGGTCGGGGCCTCGCTGCCCCTGTACTCCACGTTCGGCACGCCCGCCACGTCGGCGTCGATGGGATTGAACCCGGTCGTGTAGATGTGGTCGATGCGACGGGCCGTCGTGTTCTCGTCGGCGTCGTCGCCGTTCTCGCGCAGGTCGGGATCCCTCGAGGCGTCGAGCTCGTCGATCACGTGGATGAGCGGCGTCGCGCGCACGCCCCGGTCGACCTCGGCCTGTTCGGCATTGAGGTCGCCGCCGAACACGATGTCGCGTGGGAACCCCTTGCCGACGCCGGTGCGATCCCAGAGGTGGATGAACGGCTGCTCGCGCAACGTGTAGTCGAACGAGCCGTCGTCACGGATGTCGTTGACCATCTTCGAGACCTGCTGGAGCTGGTCGGCGCGCCCCTCGGTGTCGGTGCCGAGATGGGCCAGGTGGGTGCCGACCACCGTGAAATTCTCGCCTGCACCCTTCGGCGGTTTCACCTCGGCCACGACCGCGCCGCGGGGCTGCGTGGCGTCGCCGTCGGGCAGTTTCGCGTTGACGGCATGGTCGATCGTGTAGCCGTTGCGGGTGTAGACGGCGGTGCCCGTCTCGGTGCGACCCCAGTCGGATTCGAAGGCGGGCCCGAACGCCACGTCGTCGGCGCCGATCAGC
>JAOPYW010000096.1 GCA_025964405.1 Thermoleophilia bacterium
CTACATCTTCATGCCGGTCATGTCGGGCATGGCGGCGCCCACTGCCGGGGTGGGCGGGTTTCCGGCCGGCGGCGTCGCGCCTGCGGCCGCCCCGCCACCCGAGACCGGGGGCTTGGTGGCGTCGTGGCCGACCGGCGTGGTGGTCGGACCCGTGCCCGCCGGAGGCGTGCCGCCCCCGCCGGTTGCTCCGCCCGACGCCGGTGCGCCACCGCCGGTCGCACCCGTGCCCGTCGCGGCAGCGGTCGACGACTTGACGATCGACAGTCCCTGGAGGAACGTCGCCTCGTTGCCGCCGACCACGATCTGCGCGTCCTGGTCGAAGTTCCAGCCGACACCAGTGCGCGAGGCGAGCGCCGCCCCGGCCGGTGAGGTGTTGTTCGTGGCGAGCCATTGCTGGATCGCCGTGCGCGCCGCAGCCGGCAGCGTCTTCCATGTGAAGGTTCCCTGGATGCCCGTGAGGCCCGGGCTCGAGAGGCGTCCCCCAGCCGTGAACAGCTGGATCTTCGCGGCCGCGGCCTTCGTGCCGGCAGTGGCACCGACGCCGCCACCTGCGACGACGGGCGAACCGATCGGCGACGCGCTGTCGCCTGCCGCACCGACGCCGGCCTGCGAACCGGCCTTGCTGCCTGCGGCCTTCACCGACGGCTTGGCGTCGCCGGCCATGATGCCGGGCGAGCTCGGCTGGCGAACCGGCTTCATCGTCATGACGAGGTCCTCGCCGGGTCCGGCTCCCCGGATCTGCACGACCTTCTTGGTGAATGCGCGTGTGGCCTCGACGACCGTGGCCGTGCCGTCGGCCTTGAACGCGATCTGCGCGTCGGCCTCGAACGCCTTGGAGCCCTGGTCGCTGCCGAAGCCCTTCGCGACCGCCGACTGCATCTCCTCCGACAGCTGGCCGAAGCGCGCCTGCATGCCTACGAGGTCGGTCGGAATCGTGCCGGCGAGCTTCGCCGATGCACCTGCCGCGAGCTGCTTGATGCCGTCGTCGACCTTCGCTCCGGCCACCGGAGTCGTCGTCGTCGCGCCGCCACCGGCCACGAGCGTGCCGGTCGCCGCGGGCATCGAGCCGCCGGCCGCGATCGCCTGCTGCAGGCCCGCCGGGAGCGCCGAGAGCTTCGTCTGGATGGCCGCGAGCTCGGTCGGGTTGACCGTGCCGGCCTGGACCTGGCCGATCATCTGGCGCGTGAGCCCGGTGATCTCCTGGATCTTGGCGATGAGTGCTTCGTTGTTCGCGGGGGTCGTCGTCGAGACCGTGGTGCCGACCTGGTTCGCGCCGCCGCCGGCCACCGATGCCGCGTGGCCACGCGTCGTGCCGAGGCTCGTCGTGCCGCGCGAATCGAACACGCGCACGGCCCCGTTGGGCTCGAGCGTTCGCACGACCGAGGCCTCGAAGATGCGTACCTTGACGCCGCCGATCTCCTGCTTGCCGAAGGGGAGCTTCTCCTTCGAACCGTCGGGCTTGATCTTGTAGGCGCCCTTGTCCTTGTCGAACACGACGATCGTGCCGTCGGGGAACTTCTTGCCCCAGCCGTTGGCGACCTTGATCGTCTGCACCTTGTCGAGCGGGGTCGCCGCGAGGCGGTACTCGGTCGCGGGCACGGCCTTCGTGCCGTTCGCGTGCTCCATGTAGTAGAAGCCGTTGCCGGTGTCGACCTGCTTCCAGTCGGTGCCCCACGTGACCTTGGGGGCATCCGTCTGCTTGGCCGTGGAGTTGAACGAGGGGAACGAGAACTTCGCGCCGGAGACGGAGACCTTCAGGGGCGCTGACTTGTCGGTGCGACCGAAGCCGCTCGCGGTCGCGGCCGACGGCGCGTTCTTGCCCGCCTTGGCGGCAGCGGCAGCAGCAGGGGTCGCGACGTTGGCGGGTGCGTTGGCGATCGGCGACTTGGTGCCCGCAGGTGTTGCGGTGACGGGTGCTGCGGCCGGAGCCGGGGTCTGGGCGGCGGCTGCGCCGGGGGCTGCCGGCTGCGCGTTGTTGGCGGGAGTGGTCGCGCCACCACCGTTGGCCGCCGCGCCGACGCCGCTCGCGCCGGGCATCGGATTGGTGACGACGTTGCCGCTCCCGGCGACCGGCATCGAGATCGAGTAGCCGGGGTTCGCCTGGCCGCCGAGCGTCACCAGGTTCGTGAAGGGGTTGTAGGCCGCCGACTGTCCGTCCGAGGTGGGGACCTGCGGAATCGGCATGGGAACGGTCGTCACGATGCCACCCAGCTGGGGGTTCGCGGCGGGCGTCGGGCTCACTGTCTTGGGGATGTTCGCCATGGGATGGGGGCTCCAGGCAGATCAGTTGCCGCGCCGGTTCGAGTGGGGGTTCGACCAGGACGCGGGTGTTCACCTCAAGTGAACGACGGATCCATCCATATGGCAATAGCCAATTTGCAGATCGACAATCTGCTATGGCTCAGGGGCTGGGCGCAGGCTGGGGAGCGCTGCGCGCCGCGGGTCAGATCCCGATGACCGGCCCGTTGTAGGGGTACTCGGCGTAGACGTGCTTGAGCGCGTCCTCCGGTGCGGGGCGGTCGGCAGCGCGAGCCGCCTCGACGGCCGCCTCGAGCGTCGCCTCGACCTCGGCCTCGACGGCCTTGATCTCGTTCTCCTGCACCTTGCGCTCGAGCAGCACCGCGCGGAAGGCCGGGATCGGATCGGTCGCGCGCGCGGCCTTGGCCTCGCCCTTGGGGCGGTAGACCTCGGCGTCGCCGACGTAATGGCCCGACAGGCGCTTGGTCTCCGCGACGATGTAGACCGGGCCCTGGCCGGAGCGGGCGTGCTCGGCGGCCTCCTGCACGGCGTCGTAGACCTCGAGCACGTCGTTGCCGTCGATCGCGAGCGTCTTCATCTGGAAGGCGGCGCCGCGCACGGCGAGGTCGTCGACCGGAGTCGTCTGCCAGGCCGGGGTCGATTCGGCGTACTTGTTGTCCTCGAGGATGAAGAGCACGGGGAGGTCCCAGAGCTTGGCGAGGTTCATGGCCTCGTGCACGTTGCCCTGGCTCGACGCGCCGTCACCGTAGAACGCGACCGCGATGTTGCCGGTCTTGAGCTCCTTCTGCGCCATCGCGACGCCGGTCATCATCGGTGCTCCCGATCCGACCACGCCGTTCGCGCCGACGACGTTGTTGCTCATGTCGGCGAGGTGCATCGAGCCACCCTTGCCGTGGCAGAGGCCCGTGTCGCGGCCGAGCATCTCGGCGAACATCGCCTCGGGGCTCGCGCCACGAGCGATGATGTGGGCGTGGGCCCGATGGGTCGAGCCGATGAAGTCGCCGTCGCCCAGCGAGTGGCCGGTGCCGGCAGCGATGCCTTCCTGACCGATCGCGACGTGCACGAAGCCCGGCAGCTCACCCTCGCGGAACAGGTCGATGACCAGCTCCTCGAAGCGGCGCGCGACGACCATCGTGCGGTAGATCGCGAGCAGCTCCTGCTTGGGGAGCTTGTCGCTGGGGCGCTTGCCCCGTGCCTTCGCGACCGAGTCACCCCACGACGCCGCAGCGCGGCCCTTGGTGTCGGAGATCGCGCGGTCGGCCCGAGCATTGCTCGAGGGCGCCTTCGCGAGGTCCTTCTTCTTCGGGGCGCCGTCGCCACCGGTCGAGGCCTTCGCGACCTTCGACGTCGACGTGGTCTTCGACGCGGACGCCGACTTCTTGGTGGAAGCGCTCTTGGATGCAGCCATGCCGCGAGGCTATCACTCGGCGACCCCCGACCACACCGGTGCACTCGCGCGCACCCGCGAGAGCCGCACATGGGTAGGATCAGCGCATGGCCCTCGCACACCAGTTCCAGCAGACGATCGAAGACCAGGCTCCCGACTGGAGCGACCTGCTCTTCGAGCTGCGGCTCGACAACGAGCTGACCTTCGACGAGGCCCGCCTGCTCATGGCGCCCGCCCAGCTGCAGCGCAAGGCCGGCGAGCGTTTCCTGTTCGCCTTCCGCGTCTCGCGCGTGCGCGGCTACGGCGCCTACGCACCGCTCGTCGAATCGTGCCTGGCCAAGCTCGACGCCGTGAACATCACCGGCGACCTCGACCTCGTGCGCGTGCTGCACGCCGTCGACACGAACTACACGCAGGGCCCGGTCCTCCCGACCCAGTGACCCCGCCTGCGCCTCGCCCGAGGCGTTGGTCAGTTCGGCCCCCTATATGGGGCCAACATCGCCCCGACCGCACGCGAGCCTGAAGCCCCGCACGCCAAACTGGGTGTGGCACGGGCGCGAACCCCTGTCACGCGTCGAGCCCCCGCACTCGGAGAATGCGGGGGCTCGACGTGTTGCTCTATTGATGTGGGATACGACCGACGCTGGGGAACCAATCGACCGTCATCAATCCGGGTTGGTCGCGCGTGCTACTGGCAGACCTCGCACTCGCCACCGTTGCGCATCGCTTCGATCGAGCAGGCGAGCTGCTCGGCCGTGAAGGCCTCGTCGGCGAAGTCAGCGTCGACGCTGTCGTCGACGATGGCCGTCGTGGCGGTGGCCGCCGCGGCTCGCTCGGCCGCCTCCGCTGCTGCCAGCGGTGACGACGCCGTGATGATCGGCGGGATCATCGTGGCCTGGGCCGGCTCGGCCGGTGCAGCAACCGGTGCCTCCGCGACCGCTGCGACGGGTTCGCTGCTCGCGAGCACCGCCGGGGCGACCGGTGCGGCCGGCGTGGCCGGAGCCGCCTCGACCACGGGCGCCGTGATGACCTGCGCGACGGGCGCCGGAGCAACAGCAACCGCCATCGGTGCCTCGACGACCGGAGCCGTCATCACCGGAGCTGCCACCGCTGCGGGAGCTGCGATCGCGACCGGAGCGGATGCGACTGCCGCCGTCGGAGCATCGGACGTCGTGCCCTCGTTCGGTGCGGCGAAGCGGCTGGCCGTGACCGAGCTCTTCTCGATCTGCGACGCGCCGAGCGTGCGGAGGTAGTAGGTGGTCTTGAGACCCGAGTGCCATGCCTTGCGGTACATGTGGCTCATGGCCTTGAGGTCGGGCTGCGGCAGGAACAGGTTGAGCGACTGCGACTGGTCGATCCACTTCTGGCGGCGCGCGGCGGCGTCGATGATCCAGTCGGGGTCGACCTGGAACGCGGTTGCGTAGCGCTCCTTGATCTCCTGCGGCACGGCCGCGATCTCCGTGAGGTCACCGTCGAAGTACTTGAGCTGTGCGGCCAGGTCGTCGTTCCAGAGGCCGAGCTCCTTGAGGTCCTTCACGAGCCACGGGTTGAGCAGCGTGAAGTCGCCCGAGAGGTTCGACTTGGAGAACAGGTTGCGGTAGATCGGCTCGATGCACGGCGAGGTGCCGATGATGTTCGAGATGGTCGCGGTCGGAGCGATCGCGATCACGTTCGAGTTGCGCATGCCCTGCTTGGCGATCTTGGCGCGCACCTCGGTCCAGTCGAGCTTGCCACCACGCATGACCTGCACCGGCACGCCGCGCTCCTGCTCGAGCAGGTCGACGGTGTCCTGCGGCAGCAGGCCGCGGCTCCACTTCGAGCCCTCGTACGACGAGTAGGTGCCACGCTCATCGGCGAGGTCACTCGACGCCTCGTAGGCGTAGAGCGCGATGGCTTCCATCATCTCGTCGTTGAACTGCACGGCGGCGTCGGAGCCGAAGGCCTCCTTGCGCTGGTAGAGCGCGTACTGCAGGCCCATGACACCGAGGCCGACGGGGCGATGGCGCTTGTTCGACACCTCGGCCGACGGGGTCGGGTAGAAGTTGATGTCGATGACGTTGTCGAGTGCACGCACCGCGATGCGGATCGTCTCGCGCAGCTTCGGCATGTCGAGGTCGCCGTTGGGCAGCAGGTGGTTGTCGAGCACCACGGAACCGAGGTTGCAGACCGCGGTCTCCTCCTCGCTCGTGTTGAGCGTGATCTCGGTGCACAGGTTGGAGCTGTGCACGACGCCGGCGTGGTCCTGCGGGCTGCGCACGTTCGACGGATCCTTGAACGTGATCCACGGGTGACCGGTCTCGAAGAGCATCTTGAGCATGCGCTTCCAGAGCTCGATCGCGGGCATCGTCTCGCCGTGCAGCGTGCCGGCCTCGACCATCGCCTCGTACTCGGTGTACCTCGCCTCGAACGCGGCGCCGTACAGGTCGTGGAGGTCGGGCACGTCGTTGGAGCGGAAGAGCGTCCAGTTCTCGCGCGCCTCCATGCGCTTCATGAAGAGGTCGGGCACCCAGTTCGCGGTGTTCATGTCGTGGGTGCGGCGGCGCTCGTCACCGGTGTTCTTGCGCAACTCGAGGAAGTCGAGGATGTCGTTGTGCCAGGTCTCGAGGTAGGCGCAGCCGGAGCCGGCGCGCTTGCCACCCTGGTTGACCGCCACGAGCTGGTCGTTGTGCAGCTTGAGGAACGGCACGACACCCTGGCTCTCGCCGTTGGTGCCGCCGATGTGCGAACCGGTGCCACGCACGTTGGTCCACGAACCACCGAGGCCGCCGGCCCACTTGCTCAGCTGTGCGTTGTCGGCCACGCCGCGCTGCACGATGCTCTCGAGCGAGTCGTCGATGACGTAGAGGTAGCAGCTCGACATCTGGCTGTGCGGCGTGCCCGAGTTGAAGAGCGTCGGGGTCGACGAGCAGAAGCGGCGATCGCGGTAGATGCCGTAGAGGTCGAGCACGCGGGCCTCGCGGTCGCCCTCCTCCACGAGTGACACGCCCATCGCGACGCGCATCCAGAACAGCTGCGGCGTCTCGATGCGCTTGTGGTGCTTCGCCTTGCCCTCGGTCTTGTCGACCAGGAGGTAGCGGTCGTAGAGCGTCTGCAGGCCGAGGAACTCGAAGTCGAGGTCGGCGGTCGGGTCGATCGCCGCCGCGAGTCGGTCGAGGTCGTAGTCGAGCAGGTCAGGCGACGTGCGACCGATGCTCACGCCGTACTCGAGCAGCTCGCGGAACTTGCGGCGATGCGCGTCGGCGAGCCCCGCCAGCCCGTCACGACCGACCTGCCAGTCGAGCGTCTCCTCGTACATGAAGGTCAGCAGGATGCGCCCGGCGAGCTTGGAGAAGTCGGGATCCTTCTCGACGAGCGCCTTGGCGTTGAGCACCACGAGGCGACGCAGGTCGGCGCGCGTGATGCCATCGCCCAGCGAGCGACGCAGTTCGCGCTCGATGCGATTGAAGTCCATCGGAAGGTCGAGGCCGATGAGCGAGAAGCGCAGGCGGTCGCGCAGGTCCTCGCCATCCCACTTCACGACGGCGCCGTTCTCCTCGACGATCTCGATCGTCTCGGGTGCGACCTCGGAGTCGATCGGGGCGACGACGCTGTCGGCGGCACCCTCGCGGGCACGCTGCATGGCGCGCTCGGCCCGGTAGACGATGAAGCGCTCGGCGATGCGCATGTGGCCGCCGAGGACGAGCTCCTCCTGCACGAGGTCCTGCACGGTCTCGATCGGCACGTAGGCGAGGCCGATGGTGCAGGCGCGCTCGGTGACTCGTGCCGCGATCACCGTGGCGGGTGACGGGTCGTGCCCGGCCGAGAGGAACGCGGCGCGGATGGCGTGCTCGATCTTGGCGCCGTTCCAGGAGACGACCTGGCCCGAGCGGCGGACGATCTTCACGCGGCGCAGGGCGTCGGGCGACGACACGCTGGGCAGTGCGCGGCGCAGCACGAGCGCCTTGGCGAACTCACGCTCGCCGGCCTCGAGCAGTGCTGCCTCGGCGAGCGTCGAGAGGTCGTGGCTCGAGACCGTGACGGGGCAGGCCGCGAGGCCCTCGCCGCAGAGTCGCTCGCAGACGACCTCGGTGATGCGGGCGATGAGCGCGCGGTGCTCGGCGGTGTCGACGTCGAGGTCGCCCGTGGCGAGGCCGACGGTCGAGATCGCGTCGGCGATCTGGCGCGCCGGCAGCTCCGGCGTGAAGACCTGCTCGTGGCCGAGCTCGTCGACGACGGTCGTGCCGTAGTCGTGCGGCGTGCGACCCGCGAGGGCGGCAGCCACGTCGATCGTCGGTCGCTGGCCGAGGTCGGTGGAGGCTGCGCGCTTGAGCTCGAGGTCGGCGAGTACTGCGTCGAGGTTGAGGTTCGAAGACATGTTCGGGGGATCCCTTTCGAGGAACGATGCGGTGAAGGTGGGGGCGCCGGGCTGGCGGGGAAGCGCTGGGCGAGCGCTACAGTTCGTCGTCGGCGACGGCTGCGAGCGCGCCGGCCTTCTGGTACTCGGTGACTCGACCCTCGAAGAAGTTCTGCTCCTTGCCGATGTCCATCAGCTCGGCGAGCCAGGGCAGCGGGTTCTCGAGGCCGGGACGCAGCGGGGCGAGGCCGATGCCGTCGAGGCGGCGGTCACCGATGTAGTCGATGTAGTCGTTGAACTCGGCGCGTGAGAGGCCGACACCGTCGACCGGCAGCGCGTCGGCGATGAAGTCCTTCTCGAGGCGGATCGCCTCGGCCATCGTCTGGCGCAGCTCCTCCTGGAACTCGGGCGTCCAGATCGCCGGGTTCTCGGCGACGAGCTCGAGCAGCAGGCGACGCAGCAGGTTGATGTGGTTCGACTCGTCGCGCAGCGTGTAGCGGAACATCGTGCCGACACCGGTCAGCTTGCCCTGGCGGTAGAGGCTCAGGATCATGCCGAACAGGCCGTAGAACTGCGTGCCTTCCATGCACTGGCCGAACACGAACAGGTTCTTGGCGACGAGCTTCACGTTGGCGAGGTCGGTCATGTCGAGGTCGCGGCGCAGGCCGTGCGAGACGCTCGTGACGAACTGGTTCTTCGCCACGATCGACGGGATGTCCTCGAACATCGCCTCCGCCTCGTGCGGGTTGATGCCCAGCGACGAGATCATGTAGAGGAGGCTGTCGGCGTGGATGTTCTCCTCGTGCGCATGGCGCCCCAGCACGAGCTTGAGCTCGGACGCGGTCACCAGCTCGCGGATGACGTGGAGGATGTTGTCGCCCACGATGCCTTCGGCGGCCGAGAAGTAGCCGACGCCCATGCGGATGATCCAGCGGTCGAGGTCGCTCAGCGCATCGGCGCTGCGCCACTGCTCGACGTCGCGCTGCATGGGGACGTCTTCCGGCTCC
>JAOPYW010000097.1 GCA_025964405.1 Thermoleophilia bacterium
GTCGACGGCGTCGAGCTTCCCCTGCTCGCCAACGCCGGGCGCCTGTTGTGCGCCGTGACGCTCGGCGCCGTGCTCGCGCGGCTCGTGGAGCGTGCGTCGTGGCTCGTCGGGCTCGCGCTGGTCGCCGGCGCGATCGACGCCTGGAGCGTGTGGTCCGACTCCGGCATCAGCAATCGCATCCTCGACGCCGACAGCGGGAGCGGCAACCACGCACTCGACCTGGTGGGCTTCACCGGACCGGTGGTCGACGGGCACGCGCTCTTCACGCTCGGTACGACAGACCTCGTCTTCGCCTCGCTCTTCCTCGCATGGGCCCACGCCTGGCGGGTCGACCTGCGCGTCACGTTCGGGGTGCTCGTCGCCAGCGTGTGGGCAGCGATCATCTGGGCGTCCGCAGCCGACGCCGACGTGCCGGTGCTGCCGGTGATGTGCGCCGGCATGGTGCTGCTGCTCGCCGGTCGTTCGTTCGTGCTGCGCCGCCGCGTGCGCCGCTGGAACGAACCGCCGGTCGAGGCTCCGGCCCCGTAACGTAGTCGCGCTCGTGTGCGCGTGCGCGCGAGCCGCTCCCCCGTGTTCACGGCCGTGGTCAGTAGGATGCCCGCATGACTGACGAGAGTGGCTCCCACAAGAACGACCGCGCCGACAACCTCGGGTTGGGCGTGACCCCCGAAGACGATTTCGCGCAGTGGTACCAGGACATCGTCAAGAAGGCCGAGCTCGCCGAGAACGGACCCGTGCGCGGCACGATGGTCGTGCGTCCCTACGCGTGGCGCATCTGGGAGCTCATGCAGGGCTACCTCGACCAGATGTTCAAGGACACGGGTCATGAGAACGCCTACTTCCCGCTGCTCATCCCAGAGAGCTACATCACGCGCGAGGCCGACCACATCGAGGGCTTCGCGCCGGAGCTGTGGACCGTCACGAAGGGTGGCGGCCGCGACCTCGAGGAGCCGGCGGTCATCCGGCCCACGAGCGAGACCGTCATCGGCGAGATGATGTCGAAGTGGATCCAGACGCACCGCGACCTGCCGCTGCTGCTCAACCAGTGGGCGAACGTCATGCGCTGGGAGCGGCGCCCGCGGCTCTTCCTCCGCACGAGCGAGTTCAACTGGCAGGAGGGCCACACCGCGCACGCCGACCGCGACGACGCGATGGAGGAGACCCTCCGCATGCTCGACGTCTACGAGACGTTCGCGGTGCGCGACATGGCGCTGCCGGTCGTGAAGGGGGAGAAGACCCCGAGCGAGCGGTTCCCGGGGGCCGAGAACACGTACACCATCGAGGGCATGATGCGTGACGGCAAGGCGCTGCAGAGCGGCACGTCGCACTACCTCGGCACGAAGTTCAGCGAGGCGTTCGACATCCGGTACCAGTCGAAGACCAACGAGCGCACGCTCGCGCACACGACCAGCTGGGGCGTCTCGACCCGGCTCATCGGCGCGGTCATCATGGCCCACGGTGACGCCAAGGGCCTCGTGCTGCCGCCGCGCATCGCGAGCCACCAGGTCGTCTTCGTGCCGGTCATGGCGCACAAGGAGCCCAAGGTGAGCGACGAGGCCGATCGCCTCGCGAAGGAGCTCAAGGCCGCCGGCGTGCGTGCGCACGTCGACCACCGCGACCAGAAGCCCGGCTACAAGTTCAACGACTGGGAGCTCAAGGGCGTGCCGCTGCGCATCGAGATCGGGCCGCGCGACCTCGAGGCGGGCACCGTCACGATCGCGCAGCGCCTCGGGCGCGACGACGAGCACGGCAACCCGATCAAGGATGCCGTCGCAATGGGCGACCTCGTCAGGCACGTGACCGAGCGACTCGCGACGTACCACGACTTCCTGCTCGCCCGCGCGACGGAGTTCCGCGACGCGAACACGAAGCAGGTCGACACGTGGGACGAGTTCGTCGCCCAGGTGAAGACCGGCTGGGCATCGGTGCTCTACGACGGCACGGAGGCGACCGAGCAGAAGATCAAGGAAGCCACGAGCGCCACCCCGCGCTGCATCCCGAGCGACTACCCCGCCGAGGAGGGCGCGTGCTTCGTCACCGGTGCGCCCAGCGCCTTCGGCAAGCGCGTGGTCTTCGGCCGCAGCTACTGATCCGGGGGGAGCCGTGGCCGTGCAGCTTCGTTCCCTCAACATCGCCACGAGCATCGACGTGCTGCCCACCGGGGTCATCGTCGAGGATCGCGGACCGTACGTGGTCGTGCGCTCGCCGAGCAACCACACGCACTTCTGGGGCAACTTCCTCGTGTACCGGCAGCCGCCGCGCCTCGGTGACCGCGTGCGGTGGGAGGCCGACTTCACGCGCGAGATCGCGCCGGGCGGACATCTCGCGTTCACGTGGGACGACATCTCCGGTGCGACCGGCGAGGCGCGGGCCGAATTCGTGGTCGCCGGCTACGAGCTCGAGGAGGAGGTCGCGCTCGTCGCGACGCCTCAGGCGCATCGCGCGCACGCGCGCGCGAGTGACGACGTCTTCATTCGCTCCCTCGATCCGACGGCGGAGGGGCCCGACGAGGCTGCCTGGGCCGCGGTCGTCGAGCTGCAGGTGGCGACCCGCGAGCCGGGGCACACCGAAGCTGCGCATCGCGCGTTCGTCATGGCGCGACAGGCCGACCACCGACGGCGGTTCCGCGCGGGCGACGGTGCGTGGTTCGTGGCCGAGACGGCGGCGGGGGAGCTGGCCGCGACCTGCGGCGTCTACGTCACGAACGGCCGCGGACGGTACCAGGCGGTCGACACGGCCGAACCGTTCCGGCGACGCGGCATCGCGTCACGGCTCGTGCACGACGCGGGGGCGGTCGCGATCGAGCGGATGGGCGCCGAACAGCTCGTGATCGTCGCTGACGCCAACTACCACGCCCTGCCGCTCTACGAGTCGCTCGGATTCGTGGCCCGCGAGCGGCTGTGGAGCATGGCCTGGTGGCCGACGGCGCCGCGCGCCGACCGACATCCCACGCGCACGGCGCGCGACGGCGCGCCGGACTGAATCCGCGTCGCAGCGTGGTCGGGTGCGGCCGCCTTCGGCATACGCGTGGCCTTCGACGGCCAGCGACGCGTGAAAACTGCCAGCAGGCGCGCAGCCCGAACGGATGAGCAGGTGACACATGGAGCGCTGCCCCACCAGAGGAGGTGGAGGCGATCAGCTCCAGACCTGGGAGGGTCCGTCATGTCAGTCACCATCGCAACTTCCCCCACGCAGTCACCGACGCTCCTGCAGCGCCTGTTCGGCACCGAGCCGAAGACCGTGGTCAAGGAGACGTCCGTCACGACGATCGTCAACGATCCGGGTACGGGCATCGACTGGAAGACGGCCCTGCGCAACGGCGGCATCGGTGCCGCGATCGGCGGCGCGCTCGGTGGCGTGTCGCTCCTGACGAAGGTCGCCCTTCCACTCATCGGCAAGGTCGGTTCGCTGGCTGGTGTCGCCCGGCTGGCCGGCACCGGTGGTGCCATCGGTGCCGCGATCGCCGCCGTGCCCTTCCTCGTCGACGTCTCCCGACGCAACCCGACGGCGAAGGCCGCCATCATCGGCGGCAGCATCGGCGCTGCGGCGGGTGCGGTGCTTCCGTTCCTCCCGGTGTGGCTCGGCGCCGCAGCTGGCGCCGGCATCGGCCTGGTCGCCCACAAGGTGACGACGTACAACCAGGAGCACCCCGCGCCGGTCTCGCCATACCCGGGCTACACCGCGTCGCCGGGCTGGTCGCCCTACGGACAGGTGCCGAACGGCATGACGCCCGTGATGCCGTACGGCCAGGGCGTAGGCTACGGCCAGGGCGTCGGCTACGGGCAGGGCATCGGCTACGGCCAGGGCGTGGGCTACGGCCAGGGCTACCCGGTCGGCTACGGCGCATCGTTCGGTGGGTACCCCGCCGGCTACGGCGCGCAGATCCTGCCACAGACCGCCGTGGGTGCGCCCGCGAACGGCCAGGCGCTCACCGTCGCGCAGCAGCAGGCGTTGCTCCAGCAGCAGCAGATGCTCGCCGCACAGCAGGGCTTCGCGCCGGGGGTTGCGGCTCCGCAGGTCGCCCCGGGTGCAGCAGCGCCCGCGGTGGCAGCCCCGGTCGCTGCCCCCACAGCTGCGCCGGTCAAGAAGGTCGCCAAGTTCCCGAACGCGAAGACGTGGGTCGACAAGGCCGGCAACGTCCGCCAGGTCGGCACCGGCAAGGTGCTCAAGGCCGCAGCCGGTGCAGGTTCGGGCACGGGCGCAGCCGTGGGCAGCGTGCCCAGCTCCGCAGCGCCCGGTCTCGTGCCGACCGCCCAGACCACCGTGCTCCCGCAGAACGCGACCGTGGCGCCCGCTACCACGTCGTCGTTGCCGAAGCTCTCGACGGCGGGCCTCGCCGGCATCGACCTCTCGAGCATCACCAACCCCACGGCGCCATCCAGCATCCCCATGCGCTGAGCCGCCTCGCAGACCAGTTCCACCCTCCCAAGCAGCGGGGGAGTCGCTTCGGCGGCTCCC
>JAOPYW010000122.1 GCA_025964405.1 Thermoleophilia bacterium
TCCAGCCCACGAGCTCGGTGGCCGAAGCGCTCCAGACACCGGCACGCGAGCGGATCCAGCAGGATGCCGACGAGGCGACCTTCCAGCGCCGCGCGACGGCCGTCGAGAAGGAGCGCGCGATCGAGGAGAACGAGCTGCAGAACCGCATCGAGCTGGCGCGGCGTCGCGAGCAACTGGTCGCACAGGACGGCGCGAACGCCCGGCTCGCGGCCACCGAAGCGGCGGCGGCCGAGCAGATCGCCGCGGCGTCGGAGGCCGAGCGCACCGCGCTCGTCGAGGGCGCGAACGTCGCGAGCGAGCGCGACCGCATCGCCATCTACCGCGACCTCGAGCCGGGTGTACTGCTCGCACTCGCCGCGCGCGAGGCCGCGGGCAGCCTGCCCCCGATCGGCACGCTCAACCTCACGCCCGACCTGCTCGGTACCGCACTCGCCCAGCTCACCGCGAAGGCGGGCTGACCCGTGGCCGGCGTCACGCCACGGGTGGTCGTGGTGACGCGACCGACCCAGTACCAGGCGCTCCTCGCAGCGCACGGCACGCACGGGCAGGCGGCGTTCTTCCTCGCGTCGCGCGACCAGCGCATCGACCCGGTCACCCGAGCGCACGAGCTGCAGGCGGCGGCGCGGGCCGAGGTGCTGGCGGCGATCCCCCTCGAGTGGCGACGCAGCGAGCTCACCCGCGACGACCTCGATCGCTACCTGTTCGGGCCCGAGGACATCGTCGTCGTCGTCGGGCAGGACGGCCTCGTCGCCAACGTCGCGAAGTACCTCGACGGGCAGCCGGTCGTGGGCGTGAACCCCGACCCCGCCGCGATCGCGGGGGTGCTCGTGGCGCATGGCGCGGCGGCGACCGCCGACCTGTTGGCCGACGCGGCAGCGGGTCGGGCTGCGGTGGAGCTACGCACGATGGTCGAGGGCCGCATCGGTGACGGGCGGCGACTGCTGGCGCTCAACGAGCTCTTCTTCGGGCATCGCAGCCACCAGAGCGCCAGGTACGAACTCGAGGTCGCCGCCGGGCGCGAGGCCCACTCCTCCTCCGGCCTCATCGTCGCGACCGGCACGGGCGCCACCGGCTGGGCGCGATCGATGCACCAGGAGCGACACAGCGCGGTCGTGCTGCCGCAGCCGGCCGAGCGACGGTTGGCATGGTTCGTGCGGGAGGCGTGGCCGAGCCCGAGCACCGGATCGTCGCTCACCGAGGGCGACCTCGCCGGCGACGCCCCGCTCGTCGTGACCTCGCGCATGGATGCAGGTGGCGTGGTCTTCGGGGACGGCATCGAGGCCGACCACCTCACGCTCGGCTGGGGGGAACGCGTCGAGATCGGGCTGGCCGACCGTCGGCTCCACCTCTTGTAAGCTCGCCCGCATGAACGACCGGGCTCGCAGCGTGCAGCGCACGTATCTCATCCTCATGCTCGGCAACACGCTCGCGGCGTCGTTCATCTGGGGCATCAACACGCTGTTCCTGCTCGACGCCGGGCTGTCGAACCTCGAGGCGTTCGCCGCGAACGCGTTCTTCACGGCCGGCATGGTGCTCTTCGAGATCCCGACCGGGGTCGTGGCCGACACGGCGGGCCGGCGGCTCAGTTACCTGCTCGGCACGCTCACGCTCGCGGTCACGACCGCGATGTACTACGCGCTGTGGGTGACCCACGGGCCGTTCGTGCTCTGGGCGGTCGTGTCGGTGCTGCTGGGCCTCGGCTTCACGTTCTTCTCGGGTGCGGTCGAGGCGTGGCTCGTCGATGCGCTGCACCACGCGCGCTACGAAGGCACGCTCGAGGCCGTGATGGGACGCGGGCAGATGGTGACGGGCATCGCGACGCTCGGCGGATCGGTGCTCGGCGGGTTCGTCGCGCAGCAGACCTCGCTCGGCGTGCCCTTCCTGATGCGGGTCGGAGTGCTGCTCATCATGTTCGTGGTCGCCGGCAAGCTGATGTTCGACCAGGGCTTCGAGCCCGAGCAGCACGCGACCCCGCTCAAGGCGGTGCGGCGCACGCTCGACGCGTCGATCACGCACGGGCTCAAGAACCCGCCGGTGCGCTGGATGATGCTGTCGGCACCGTTCACGGCGGGGGTCGGCTTCTACACCTTCTACGCGCTGCAGCCCTACCTGCTCGACCTCTACGGCAACCCCGACGCCTACACCGTTGCGGGTCTCGCGGCGGCGCTCGTCGCCCTGGCACAGATCGTCGGCGGCGCGCTCGCTCCGCACATCCGCGGCCTGTTCGCCAAGCGCACGACGGCGCTCATCGTGTTCGCGGTGGCGACGATCGCCGTCATGGTCGGCATCGGGCTCGCCCCGTCGTTCTGGGTCGCGCTCGTGCTGTGCGCCGCGTGGGGGCTGCTGTTCGCGGCGTCGATGCCGATCCGCCAGGCCTACGTCAACGACATGATCCCATCGAAGCAGCGCGCGACCGTGCTGTCGTTCGACTCGCTCATGGGCAGCGCGGGTGGGGTGGTCGTGCAGCCCGTGCTCGGGCGGTCGGCCGACGTCTACAGCTACGGCACGTCATTCGTCGTGGGAGCGGCGATCCAGGTGCTGGCAGTGCCGTTCCTACTGCTGAGCCGGGGCCAGCGGCCCCCGGCCGACGAGGCGCGTGCGGTCGTCGCTACGCCGCAGGCTGGGGGCGTGCTCAACGTGAGCGGCGTCGAGCCACACGCCGAGGTCGAGTAACCTGTCGGCATGGAAGCCGACCCAGCTCACGCGCCTGACCGGCGCATCGATCCGCACTCGTTCGAGGCGGCCATCTACGGCACCATCATCGCCACGGCGCTCGTCGCGGCGCAGCGTCACGAAACGCCCCGCGACATCGTCGTGACGCTGCTCGGCGCGACCGTCGTGCTGTGGCTCGCCCACATGTGGACCGGCCTCGTGGTCGGCCGCGTCGAGCACGGACCCCGCTTTTCGCGTGCCAAGGTCGCCGAGCTGTTCCACCAGGAGCGCGCCCTGCTCACCTCGGGGCTGCTCCCGGCCCTCATCGTCGCCTTGGCGTGGGTCGACTGGGTCGAACGTGACACCGCCGTGGCGATCGCCGTGGTCGCCGGGCTGGTCGAGCTCACCGCGTGGGGGTTCTACGCCGCACGCGCGAGCGAGACCACGATCGGCGCGCGGCTCGTTGCCGGGCTGGTGTATGGCGCATTGGGCGTGGGGATCGTTGCCCTGGAGATCGTCGCCTCCCACTGAGGGGCGAGCAGGAGGTGCAACATGGAAACGCGACGGATGACGGCAGCAGCACTCACGGTGCTGACGTGCGCCCTACTGGCCGGGTGCGGGTCGAACGACGAACCATCGGCGGACCATGCCACCACAGCGGCGAGGACCACGTCGACGGCAACGGATGCTGCCGGCCGCGCGCAGCAGGTGCCTGCGCGCCTGCGAATCGATGCGGGCGGCGCGAACGACCTCAAGCCGATGGTGATGGCGGCGAAGTCAGCGGTCGAACGCGCCTTCCCCGACCAGCACCTCACCTGGGAGTCGAGTTTCTACGGGCGTTCAGTCTGGGGCATCTGCCTGGGGTCGTCGGAGGCGGCCGCCGTGCGCGGACGCGAGGGCGCCGAGTGGCGCACGGAGCAGTGTGAGAAGACCGGCATCCGCATCCTCAGCCTGCCGCTCGCCGAGGGCGTGTGGCTCTGCGTGAGCAGCCGTGGTTCGATGCGCCCGGAAGTGGTCGCCTACGTGAACACCACGCTCGATCGGGCGCGCACCACGGCGGCAGCCGCCGGAGTGACGCCGCTCAGCGCCGCAGCCATCGCGAGCAGCCGCAGCCACTACGCCGCGTTCGTGCGTGACGAGCGCGCCCGCGGCACCGAACCGATGGTCGGCTGATGCTGCGACGGCGCGGGTCGCTGGGGTACGCCGCACTGCTGGCCATGGTCGCGATGCTGGCGGCGGGATGCGGCGACCGGAGCGCCGAGCCGACGCGCCCCGGCCACCAGCTGCTGACCGTGCCGACCGACGCGCAGGGCGACCCGATCGTGCCCAAGGCCGAGAAGCCGCCCCGGGCGCCGTTCGTGGCCGACCAGCTCGAGACGTACCGTCGCCGCTCGAGCCTCGAGGCGTGGCGCACGCGCATCGACGTGGGCGGCGACAAGACGCTGCGTGCGTTCGCGACGGCGCCCGAAGCCGGGTTCCTCCGCCTTCGGCCCGACTACAGCATCCGCCTCGACCCCTCGCGCTTCGGCACCGACTTCTCGGGCATCTGCCTCGGCGAAGACGAACTGGCGATCTCGGGCAAGCAGTCGTACATCGAGATCCAGCACTGTCGCGCGAACAACCTCAACCTCTGGGTCCCGATCGCGCGCGGCGTGTGGCTGGTGGTCGGCGACCGCGCGGCGGTGCGCGCCGACGTGGTCGACTACGTGCACCAGCTGTTCGCGACGGCGCCCGCGGCTGCAGCGCGGGTAGGTCGGAGCCCGCTCGGTGACGCAGCTCTCGACCGGTCACGCACGCGCTTCGACGCGTTCGTCGCCGACGCGCACGCGCGCGGCATCGAGCAGGTCGAGGGCTGATCAGCTGGCGATGCCGGCTTCGTCCTCGCTCATGGCGATCGTGATGCCGAACTCGGGCAGGTTGCGCACCTGCGCGCGCGGCGTGAAGAGGCGGTCGCGCGACATCAGGTAGAGCTCAGGGATGATCTCGGCGACGAGCTCGCCCTTCGCGTACACGCGCACGACACTGCTCTGCGAGACCACGATCGACACGGCCTTGGTGGTCGACGTGATCGACGCGCCAGCGGCATGCCGCGTGCCGAGGCCGAGGCTGAACGAGCCCGCGAGCTCCGTCTCGATGTAGCGCGCGGCGGAGATGAACGTGCCCTCGCCGTCGACGACGAACGCGCCGTCGAGCTGCGAGAGCTCCTTGATCGTCTCGCGCAGGTCGGCGCGGCCGATGTGGCGCAGCTCGGCCGGATGCCCGAAGAGCGGATCGAGCAGGAGCGGTCGCGACTTCTCGAGCACCGTCTCGTGGTCACCGAACACGAACAGCGTGCCGACCTTTCGCCCCTCGCGGCCCTCGCGCGCCAGTTCGACGGCAAGCTCGATGAGCTCCTCGAGGGCGTGGCGCTTCGCGGCGGTGCAGTGGACGCGATCGCACACCGGCCCGAAGAGCTGCTCGGTGAGGTGCTTGCGCCGGTCGAGGTCGAATTCCGCAGTGGTTCCCATGCACCCAGCGTACCAAGGATTCCACAACTTCACACAATGAAGGTATGCGTTGGCCCTCGAGGCCCGACTCACGCGGCCCGAGCCACGCAGGAGCGCTGACCCGGGCCGCATCGATTGTCATCGGGAACCTGTGCGAGGCGACGGGCTGGATCACTGCCCAGGCGACACCTGGAGCAAGGAACCTGCCTGTCGCCTCGCCCCATCAAGGTCGGCCAGCGCCGCAGAAACGGCAACCTCAACCCGTGGTCGAGGGTTCGCTCGTTGCGGCAATTCTTCGAGAGCGGCCACGACAGGTTGCGGGCTCACGCCCGATGGGCACGTTCCCGGCGACGAAGCAATCGACCCATCCTCCGAGGAGTTTTCCCATGAGCAACCTGCAGATCTGCCTCTGGTTCGACGGCGAGGCCCGTGAGGCTGCCGAGCTCTACACCTCCGTGCTCCGCGACGGCTCCATCAAGGGCGCCGACCAGTATTCGGAGGTCGGTGAACAGCACACGGGCCGCCCGGCCGGCACCGAGATGACCGTCGAGTTCGAGGTCGAGGGCGTGCAGATGCTCGGCCTCAACGGCGGCCCCATGTTCACGCACAGCGAGGCCATGTCACTCATGGTCTATCGCGACACGCAGGAGAAGCTCGACGAGGTCTGGGATGGACTGCTCGCGGGCGGTGGGGTCGAGAGCCAGTGCGGTTGGCTGAAGGATCGCTTCGGCGTCTCGTGGCAGGTGGTTCCGTCGAAGATGGGCCAGTGGATGAGCGGCGACGACAAGGAGGGCGCGGCGCGCGCGGCCCAGGCCATGTTCGGCATGAAGAAGCTCATCATCGCCGACCTCGAGGCCGCCTACCGCGGCGAGCCGGTCACGAGCTGACGAAGGCGGCAGGCCTCAGGCGCGTGGGAGGCGCAGGCAGAACTGGGAGCCGTTCGGCTGGCGCGGTTCGTACCACGCCTCGCCGCCCTGCGCCCGCGCCAGGCCCCGCACGATCGAGAGCCCGAGCCCGACGCCCGGCGCAGTCGAACTCGCATGCTCGTCGGAGCGGGTGAAGCGATCGAACAGGTGGGCCTCGAACGCCGGGTTCACACCGGCACCCTCGTCACGAACCCGCACCTGGATCGCGTCATCGGCGTCGACGGTGATGTCGACGTCGATCGCACCCGCGCCGTACTTGTGGGCGTTGTCGACGTAGTTGAGGAGCATCTGGTCGAAGTGATGGGGATCGACCCGGGCGAGCAGCGCGTCGTCACCATGCACCACCACGTCGCTCCGACCCACCCCGCGCAGTGCGTGCCGCGCAGCCTCCAAAATCGCGACGTCGGCGGGCTGCACGTCGAAGGTGCCGAGCTCGATGCGGCCCAACATGAGCATGTCGTCGACCATGCGGGTCAGTCGGTCGGTCTGCTCGCTGATGATCTCGAGGAAGCCACGGCGCTCCGCCGGCCCGAACCGGTCCTCGAGGTCGAGCATGGTGCGCGTGAACCCGCCGATCGAGGTGAGCGGCGTGCGCATCTCGTGGTTGGCCATCGCGAGGAACTGGTCCTTGAGGCGGTCAGCTGCCGCAAGCTGCTCGTTCGCCGCGGCCAGCTCCTCAGCCTGACGCGCATGCTCGGCGAGGCGCTTGTGCTGCGTGATGTCGCGGATGATCTTCGATGCACCGACCACCGTGCCGTCGTCGTCGCGCACCGGTGACACGGTCAGCGACACGTCGAGCATGCGGCCGTCGCGCGTGAGCCGCACCGTCTCGTAGTGGTCGACCTTGCGCCCCTGCAGGATCTCGCCGAGGATGTCGCGCTCGTTGCCGCGTAGATGCTCGGGAAACAGCAGCGAGACGTGCTGCCCGATCGCCTCCCCCGCCGTGTAGCCGAACATGCGCTGGGCCGAGGGGTTCCAGCTCGTGATGATGCCGTTGATGTCCTTCGACACGATCGCGTCGTCGGAGCTCTCGACGATCGCCGCGAGCCGCTCCTCGGTGATGCGGGCGGTGCGGGTCGTCGAGATGTCGCGCATGATCTTGGACGCGCCGATCACGGCGCCGTCGCGGCTGCGGATGGGCGAGACCGTCAGTGACACCGGCACCCGCCGACCCGTGCGCGTCAGGCGCTCGGTCTCGTAGTGCTGCACGCTGCCGCCCTCGAGGATGCGCTGCATGACGACGTCATCCTCGCCCTGGTGGTCGTCGGGAATGAGCATGCCGACGTGCTGGCCGAGTGCCTCCTGTGCGGAGTAGCCGAACAGGCGCTCGGCGGCGGGATTCCAGCTGATGATCGTGCCGTCGAGGCGCTTGGCCATGATCACGTCGTCGGAGCCCTCGACGATCGCCGCCAGGAGGTCCGCTGCGGAGGGAAGGGCGCCGACGGCGGCGGGAACGGACGGGGACTCGGTCACGCGTACGTTATATCCCACGAATCCCCCGCACAGCGTGCGGTTCGGTGCGATAGCGAGCGACGACGACAAGCTCACGCAGGTTCCGTCGAAAATCGGTCACGCCCGGAGTCGCCACCCGGTGGTGAACAGGCGCACGTTGAGCGCCACCAGCGCTGCCGTCACCAGGAACAGCCCACCCAGGGCGAGCGTGATGTCGATCTCGTGGAACCCGATCGTGCCGTAGCGCACGAGCCCGATCATGTAGTAGATCGGGTCGAACTTCGTGATCGTGTCGAACGGCGCCGGCAGCAGGGTCGCCGAGTAGAAGACCCCGCCGACGAAGATGAGCGGCTGCAGCAGGAAGGTCTGGATGAACGTGATGTCGTCCCAGTTGACCGCACGCAGGCCCGTGAACACGCCGAGCTGGGCGAAGAACATCCCCGACAGCGCGAGTGACAACGCGAGCACGAACGGGTGCTCGAACGGCACGTCGACGAGCAGCGCCGAACCGGTGAGCGTCAGCATCGAGACCATGCCGCCGCGCACGAACCCACCGAGCGAGAACGCCATCAGCAGCTCGAGCGGTGACGCCGGCGAGGTCAGCTGGTCGTCGATCGCGCGCTCCATCTTCTGCTGCAGGATCGAGCTCGCATTGTTCATGTAGGCGTTCATCGCCCACGCCATGAGCACGAGCCCCGGCACGATGAAGACGACGTAGTCGACGCCGTGCAGGTTGCCCACGCGCGAACCGAGGGCGGCGCCGAACACCGAGATGTAGAGGAAGCTCTCCAGCAGCGGGGCCGCCACCGTCTGGCGCTTGATCTTCCAGAAGCGATAGAGCTCGCGGCGCAGCAGCGAGAAGAACCTGATCTGCCGGGTCGTCACGACGTCAGCTCCCCAGTGTCAGTCGCGATCGCGCGCGAGAGTTCGGTGCGGCCGATGAGCTGCAGGTAGGCATCCTCGAGGCTCGAGACGGCGTAGCGCTGGGTGAGTTCGCTCGGCGTGCCGCGATCGACGATCAGCCCGTGGTCGATGAAGGCGATGTGGTCGCAGAGCTGTTCCGCCTCCTCGAGGTAGTGCGTGGTGAGCAGCACCGAGGTGCCCTCGCCGTTGATGCGCTGCACGTACTGCCACAGCTCGAGGCGCAGCTCGACGTCGACGCCCGCCGTGGGCTCGTCGAGGATGAGGAGCCGTGGGCGGTGCATGAGCGCGCGGGCGAGCACGACCCGGCGCTTCATGCCGCCTGACAGGAAGCGCGTGCGCGTGTCGCGCTTGTCGGTGAGCGAGAACGCGTCGAGCAGTTCGGCCGCCCGCTCGCGGCGATCACGCTTGGCCATGCCGAAGTAGCCGCCGGGGTAGTCGAGCGTCTCGAACACGGTGAGGAAGGTGTCGAGGTTGATGTCCTGCGGCGCGAGGCCGACGGCGGCGCGGGCCTGCTCGTAGTGACCTCGCGTGTCGTTGCCGAAGATGCGCGCCTCGCCGCCGGTCGGGTTGGCGAGGCCGGTGACGCAGTGGATGAGCGTCGACTTGCCGGCGCCGTTGGGGCCGAGCAGCCCGAAGAGCTCGCCGTCGCCGATCTCGAGCGAGACGCCCTTGAGCGCCTCGACGCCCGTCGCGTAGGTCTTGGCGAGGTCGGTGAGCTGGAGGGCGGGCGGGGCTGCGGGCATCTCGGAGTCCTATCGCACGAGCGGCGCGGCTGTCACGAGACCGTCGCTGCATGAAACAGCGCTGTTCCTCCTGACGACGATGTGGTGGGCGCCGACATCGGCGGAGGGTCAACGGGGGAGTACGTCATGGGAGCAATTCCGACGGGTGTCCAGGCATTCAAGGTCATGGTGCGGGAGCCGCACCGACTGTTCGGCGGACCGGAAGCCGTGCGCACCCTCGTGGTCGACGCGGCCGACAACATCGGAGTCGCAGCGCAGTCGTTCAAGCACGGCTCGGCCGAATACCAGGCGACCGCGCTCCTCAAGCACGCCGACATGAGCGAGGCCCAACGCTCGGCCGTGACGCAGCTGCGCGCCCAGGTCACCAAGGACTTCGCCGGCGACTCGACGATCGGTGTCGGGCTCGACAGCGCGTTCACGAAGTCGTGGGATGCCGGGGTCGAGGTGCAGAGCATCGAAGGCTTCGTGCGTTCACATCACGCGGCGACCGACCATGCGGCCGTGCTCGGCGCGCAGCGCCTCACGCACGAGGTGATTCCGCAGAACCCGAAGAACTCGACCAGTAACCCGATCGGTGACTTCTTCTCGCGCGGCCTCGACCTCAACTGGGACGGCTGACCCGCCCTTCGCCGATGCAGGCATGACCGCGCGTTCACACGGTTGCCCTGCCGACTTCCTCGGCCGAGGGCTCGAGGCTGGTGCCGTCGGCGGGCTCGGCCGTGACGATGAAGCGCTCGATCTCCTTCGTCTCGACGTCGGGCGGAATCGGTAGGAAGGCCGCGGCGCGCGCATCGGCGATCACGCCGAGCGAGGTGATGCGCTCATCCGCGTCGACCACCCAGACCTGCCACACCGATCCGGCGGGCGGGGCGGGCACGTGGTTGAACGCGACGACACCGGCATCCTTCTTGAGCACGACCTCGGCGCGCGCGTCACCGAACGGACCCTCCGTCGCGATGCGCTTGACCGATGCGCCACGCAGCGTCGGCACCTGGTCACCGCGAGCATCGGCGAGCCGGCGCTCGAGCGACGTGATGCGATCGTTGCGCGAGTCGAGGGCGACGAGCGATCCGCCGAGCG
>JAOPYW010000120.1 GCA_025964405.1 Thermoleophilia bacterium
GGAGCCGCGGGAGCCGCCGGCGGCGTCGACGGGTTCGGGGCGATCGCGGCGGCCGTCGCACGCGGCGGGGCGGCGGCAGGAGCGGGTGCGGCAGCGGGTGCGGCGATGGCAGGGGTCGGGGCTGCGGCGACAGCTCCCCCAGCCACCGGAAGGCCGTACCCGCCGGCCAGCTTCTGCTCGAGCGAAGCGAGGCGCACGGCGAGGAGCGGCAGGCCGAGGCCCTGGCTGGCGCGCACCAGCGCGGTCTCGATCGAGATGCGGGCGTCGGAGCCGACGCGGATGCGCGTGGCGGCGTCGGCGATGCAGTCGATGGAGGCGAGCACGCGCAGCTCGTCGGCGCGCGATGCCTGCTCGGTCAGGCGGGCCGGGTCGCCCACGCCGGCCGATTCACCGACGCCGTGGAGCTCGAGGAGCACGCCGCGCAGGTGCTCGGCGAGCGAACGCGCGAACTGGTCGAGGTCGACGCCCTCCTGCACCAGCTGGTCGACGAGGCGCAGGGCGTCGCCGGCATTACCGGCGATGAGCGCGTCGGTGGCCTCGAACAGGGTCTCCTCCGCGACGACGCCGAGATGCTGGAGCACCGCGTCGCGCGTGAAGTTCTTGCCGAAGGTCGTGGTGAGCATCTCGAGCGTGCCGAGCGCGTTGCGGAAGCTGCCCTGGGCGGCACGGGCGACGGCGCGCAGCGCTGCGTCGTCGGCCTCGATGCCTTCCTCCTTCGTGACGCGGTGCAGCACGTCGATGAGCGTCTCGGGTCCGGGCGAGCGCATCGTGATGCGCTGGCAGCGGTCGCGCACCGTCGCCATCATCTGGTGGGTCTCGGTCGTGCAGAACACGAACAGCACGTGCGCGGGAGGCTCCTCGATCGTCTTGAGGAGCGCGTTGAACGCGGCCTTCGAGAGCTGGTGCGCCTCGTCGACGATGTAGACGCGGCGGCTGCCCCGCGAGGGCTGGAAGGCCACCGTGTCGATGATCTTCTCGCGCACGTGGTCGATGCCGGTGTTCGAGGCGGCATCGATCTCGGCGACGTCCATCGAGCGACCTTCGGCGATCGCCACGCACGACTCACAGGTGCCGCACGGATCGATGGTCGGGCCGTTCTCGCAGTTCATCGCCTTGGCGAGCAGCTTGGCGAGCGTGGTCTTGCCGGTGCCCTTGGTGCCGGTGAAGAGGTAGGCGTGCGCGACGCGATCCTGCTCGATGGCGTTGCGCAGCGTGCGCACGGCGACGTCCTGGCCGACGACGTCGTCGAATCGCTGCGGACGATACTGGCGGTACAGTGCCTGGCTCATGGGCTCCCCTTCTGGCGCGCCGCCGACCGGGGCGCCGCCTGCTGCGCGACTGTGGCTCGCGCGAGCGGCGTGGTCGAGGACCACGATCGCCAACTCCGCACCTGGCAGGGTCCCCTGAGGGCTGCTGCCTTCCGGCCCTGACCCGGTTCAGGGAATACCAGTGCATCAACGTCGACGATCGCGGACCTCGACCACGCCTCGCGCACTCGTGTGCGAAGCCACCGAAGCGTATCAGCCACGGCGAGCGCGCCGCGCGACCCCGTCAGAACTTGCCGACGCCGCCGAGCGCCTTGACGCGGATCCACGTGATGACGTCCAGCCGGAGGCTGCGACTCGTGCCCGCGACGCCCTGGCGCTCACAGCTCCACGGCCCGTGGCACGCCGTGCGCTTCGTCTTCGGCTCGCGCAGCGTGAGCGGCACGCCGGCCTGCAGGGCCGCGGAGGCGAAGGTGCGCACCTGGCCGAACGGGGTCACCGTGTCGAGCCGGCTGCGCATGATGTAGGTCGGCACGGGGCTCGCGCCCGCGACGACCTGACGGAACGGGTTGTAGCGGCGCCACTCGGCGGGGCAGGCCGTGAAGTCGCAGCCGATGGCGGCGGTCACCGCCTCGCTCAGCTTGCGCTTGTAGGTGTTGAGCCACTCGATGTCGGCCGGCGGCGAGAACGCCACGACGCCCTGGATCGAGCGCGGGCTGTCGGGCTCCGACGCGACCAGCAGCGCGAGGTGCGCGCCCGCCGAGCCGCCCATGAGCACGATGCGGTGGGGGTCGCCGCCGAACCGGCGTGCGTTGGCCGCCGCCCAGCTGACGGCCGCATTCGCATCGGTGAGGGCATCGGCCATCGTGTGGTTGCAGAGCGCCGGGTCGGCCTTCACCGGCAGGGCCCGCGAGGTGACGTCGGTGTCTGACAGGGCAGCCGGGGTCGTCATGCCGTTGTTGCAGGCCAGCCGGTAGTCGGCGTTGACGACCACGTAGCCGGCGCGCGCGAACGTGCCGGTCCAGCCGTTGTTGTCCCACTCCTGGCGCCCGCTGCGCGCCCACCCGCCGCCGTGCAGCAGCACGAGCACGGGCGCGCGGGTCGCGCCGGCGGGCTTCCAGACGTCGAGCTTCACGGGAGCGGCAGGCGTGCCCGTGAACGTGATGTTGCGCGTGATCGCGACCTTGCGCACGCCGGCGGCCGACGCGGTCGTCGGCACGAGCTGCAGGAGCAGGGCGACGAGCACGAACGCAGCTGCGCCGAGCAGCGACGTCGTGCGAAGGCGGAGTGGGCGGGCGAACGGCATGAGCGCCAATCTATCGGACGGGTAGCCGCACGAAATGATCGAAGGTCTCGAAACGTCAGCGACCGGCACGATTGCTCGTGCCGGTCGCGTGCCGAGGTGGGCGTAGCTGGGATCGAACCAGCGACCCCTCGCGTGTGAGGCGAGTGCTCTCCCGCTGAGCTATACGCCCGAGGCCATTCGACTCTAGCAGAGCGCCGCGGCCGCTCGCGACGTCTCCTGCGCGGGAGGCCACCGCAACCGGCCGGGCCGGGCCATCCCACGCGGCCACGCACGCCGGAGGCTCCCCCGAACGCATAGCGTCGGGCACGGATAGCCGTTCGTTCACCGGAGGACACATGATCTCGCTCGTCACCCAGGCCCCGACCGTCGCCGCGCGACACCAGCAGCTCCCCTACGCCGGGCCCGAGGTCGACCCGTACGATCCCGAGGTCGTCGCCGACCGCGTCGAGGCCGGACGCCGCGCCGAGACGACCGCCGACGTGCCCGAGGACTTCGGCCCCAAGGCTGCCCCCGCGTACTTCCGCACGTACGAGCAGGTGGAGGCCGCGCTCTACGACCTGCAGGCGAAGTACCCGAACCTCGTCGAGGTGCGCGACATCGGTGACAGCGCCGAGAAGGTCGCCGGCGCCGCCGACCGCGACATCCTCGCGCTCGTGCTCACCAACAAGGCGAAGACCGGCGTCAAGCCGTCGACCCTGCACGTGGCCGGCATCCACGCACGCGAGATCGCCAACCCCGAGCTGCTCATGAAGTTCGCGGGCAACCTGCTGACCGGCTACGGCACCGACGCCGAGGCCACGATGCTGCTCGACAGCCGCGAGACCGTGCTCGTGCCGATGCTCAACCCCGACGGCCACGCGGTCGTCGAGCGCGGGTTCGCCGGTGAGAAGGGCGGCTACACGATGCAGCGCAAGAGCACGATGAACGGCGACCCGGCGAAGGGCACCGACCTCAACCGCAACTACGAGTACCACTGGGGCGGGCCCGGTGCGGGCACCAACCCCGGCTCCGAGACCTACCGCGGTCCGGGGGCGGCGAGCGAGCCCGAGACGCAGGCCATCCAGAAGTACGTCGCCGCGCACAAGCCGAGTTTCTTCATGGACTGGCACTCCTACTCGCAGCTCAACATGTATCCGTGGGGTGACACCAAGGAGCACACGAAGGACTT
>JAOPYW010000150.1 GCA_025964405.1 Thermoleophilia bacterium
ACCGGTGCCGACCGGCTCACCCTCGGCGGCACCCTCTCTGCCAACGGACACGGGCGCGGCCTCACCATGGCGCCCATCGTCGGCGACGTCGAGCAGCTCACCCTCGTCGATGCGACCGGCGCCGTGCAGACCTGCAGCCGTACCGAGAACGCCGAGCTCTTCTCCCTCGCGATCGGCGGCTACGGCCTCTTCGGCGTGATCGTCACCGTCACCCTGCGCCTCGCGCCGCGCCGCCAGATCGAGCGCGTCGTGGAGGTGCGCGACATCGCCGAGATGGAGTCGGCCTTCCAGGAGCGCATCGACGCCGGCTACGACTACGGCGACTTCCAGTATTCGATCGACCCGGCCGCTGACGACTTCCTCCAGAAGGGCGTCTTCTCGTGCTACCGCCCGCTCGCCGAGCCGCGCACCGTGCCCGAGGGGCAGAAGGTGCTCTCGCGCGAGGAGTGGGGCCGCCTGCTCTACCTCGCCCACGTCGACAAGGCCGGCGTGTTCGACATGTATGCCGGCCACTACCTCCAGACGTCGGGGCAGCTCTACTGGTCAGACACCCACCAGATGGCCGACTACACCGACCACTACCACCTGCAGCTCGACGCGGCGCTCGGCGCATCGGTGCCCGCGACCGAGGTCATCACCGAGGTCTACGTGCCACGCGCGCAGCTCACCGACTTCATGCGCTCGGCGGCGACCGCCCTCCGGGCCAGCGGTGCCAACGTCATCTACGGAACCGTGCGCCTGATCGAAGCCGACACCGAGACCTTCCTCGCGTGGGCGCGCGAACCGTGGGCGTGCATCATCTTCAACCTGCACGTCGAGCACACGCCCGCGGCGATGGCGGCCGCCGGCGACGACTTCCGCCTCCTCATCGACCTCGCGCTCGACCGTGGGGGCAGCTACTTCCTCACCTACCACCGCCATGCGACGCGGTCGCAGGTCGAGCGCGGCTACCCGAAGCTCGAGGCGTTCCTCGCGAAGAAGCGCGCGCATGATCCGGGGGAGCTGTTCCAGAGCGACTGGTATCGCCACTACCGCGACATGTTCGCCACCGCGGACGAGCTCGCCTGATGCCGCAGCCGATCAAGTTCCTCATGGTCGGGGCCGTCGGCTACGTGATCAACCTCGCGGTGTTCGCGGGGCTCACCGAGGCAGCCCTCGCCTACGCGGCGGCAGCCGCGATCTCCTACCTGCTCTCCAACTCCGTGATGTTCCTCGGCAACCGCTACTGGACCTTCGCTCGTCGCGGCCCCGGACTCCTGCGCCAGTACGTTCGCTACCTGATGGTCGGCCTGCTCGTGCTCGCCTCCAACCTCGCGCTCCTCGCACTGCTGGTGGAGCTGACCCCACTCGACGAGCTGCCGGCCCAGGCGATCGCGCTCCTCGCCGTGACGCCGGTCGCCTTCCTCGCCAACCAGCGCTGGACCTTCACCGACCGCGACGCCCCCGCCACGTGACGGCCCCCGATGCGGAGGTCGAGCGCGCGCCCGTCGTGATCATCGGCGCCGGAGCAGCAGGCCTTGCGGCCGCCGCCGAGCTCCAGCGCCGCGACATCCGAAGCGTCGTGCTGGAGGCGAGCGACGCGATCGGCTCCAGCTGGGCCACCCGCTACGAACGCCTCCACCTGCACACCCACCGCCTGCTCTCAGGCCTGCCCGGTCGCCGTGTACCGCGCGCCGCCGGGCGCTACCCGAGCAAGGATGCCTATGCCGCCTACCTCGCCGACTACGCCGCGGCGCTCGGCCTCGACGTGCGCCTGGGCTGCGCCGCAACGTCGGTCACGCCCGCCGTCGGCGCCACCGGCTTCGCCGTGTCGACCCCGGCCGCCCGCCTCCGCGCCCGCGCCGTGGTGGTCGCGACCGGACTCTACGGAACGCCGCTGCTCCCCCACTGGCCCGGCGCCGAAGAGCTGGGCGCGCGACTGACACACGCGTCCGCCTACCGGTCGGGGTCGGCGCACGCAGGCACCCGCGTACTCGTCGTGGGCGTCGGCAACACGGGAGCCGAGCTCGCGACCGACCTCGTCGAGCAGGGCGCGGCCCACGTGTCGGTCGCCGTGCGAACGGTGCCACCGATCAGCCCCCGCGACATCGCGGGCGTGCCGAGCCAGCTCTTCGGACTGGCGCTCAGCTCGGTGCCCCCGACCTGGGCCGACGGCCTGCAGTCGGGGCTGCGCCGACTCGGGCCCGACCTGCGACCGTACGGCCTCGCGCCGCCCGGCTGGGGGGCGTTCGGCGACCATCGACCGCCCGTCATCGACGTGGGATTCGTGCAGCAGGTGCGCGCGGGGATGCTCGAGGTGCGCCCCGCCCTCAGTCACTTCGACGGGGGCGACGCGGTGTTCGCAGATGGTTCGCGCGCCCGGTTCGACGCCGTCGTCGCCGCCACCGGCTACACCCCGGGGCTCACCCAGCTGCTCGCCGAGCTGCCCGATGCGCTGCGCGGCGACGGCACCCCCGCGTCCGGCGCGACCCACGGCCTGCACTTCCTGGGCTTCACGCCCACGCTGCGCGGCCAGCTCCTCGAGATCAATCGCGGCGCGCGACGGCTCGCACGCACCCTCGCCCGCGAGCTAGGCGACGTGGAAGAGCCCGGCGGCGAGTAGGTAGGACGCGAGCACGCAGTGGAAGATGATCGGAATCGTGCCGCCGAACCAGCGCTGGTCGGGGTGGCGCCTCATGCGCCGCACGTAGCGGTAGGCCATGCCCGCCAGGTAGGTCGCCGCGAGGGCGACCAGCGCGACACCCGCGCGCGGGTGTTGCTCGGCTGCGGCCCATCCGTCGCCGTGCGCATACTGACCCGCGACCCAGGCGAGCCCGGCGATGATGAGGAGCTGCGCGCCGAGGAGCACCGGGTAGGGAAGCAGGCCCGACTGCCACTGCCCCATCGGCGGCAGCCACCGGGGTGCGACCGTCACCACGAGCACCTGGCCGGCCACGCGCAGCACGAAGAGCGCGAGCGCGACGAACATCCATACCGCGAGGTGCTGTGCGTCGGCGAAGAAGTCGGGCATCGCGGGCGAGCATAGCGACCGCCGGCGCGGGCACACCGATCAGATGAAGCCGCCGACCGAACCGCACCCGCTCCTGTGCCGCCTCGCCGACCTGACGCCCCCCGGCTCCTCGACCTCGACCTTCGAGGGCGCCGAGCACGCATCGCAGAGCTCGTTCTACGTGAGCCACGAGGTTCCGGGCGAAGGCCCCGACCTCCACACGCACCCGTACACCGAGACCTTCGTGATCATCGCGGGGCACGTGCGCTTCACGGTGGGTGAGGCGGTCATCGACACCAA
Organism: Thermoleophilia bacterium; assembly: GCA_025964405.1. Lineage (GTDB taxonomy): Bacteria > Actinomycetota > Thermoleophilia > Gaiellales > SKUG01 > JAGQUL01. Next base: position 3,290 of record JAOPYW010000150.1, read on the forward strand.
CGCCGACGACGTGCTCGTGGTGCCGCCCCACACGCCGCACGGGTTCACGAACATGGGGAGCGAGCCGATGCGCTCGGTCAACATCCACGCGGCGGCACGCATGCAGCAGGTCCACCTCGAGTCACGGCGGCGCGACGACGGCTCGTACGAGCTGCTCGCCTAATTGCCTCCTCGGCACGTGACCGTTTCGTGGTGCAACGAACACCGGTCTTCGTTCGATACCACGATAGGGAAACACTGCAGCTTGGGGGAGCTTGCATGTCGATCATCGCCACCGCGCGTGAGACCATCACGCCCATCCGAACGTCGATCGCCGGGCTCATGCCCGATGTCGTGAACCCGGCTGAGACGGCCCTCGGCACGATGGCGTCGCACCACGACGAGGGCGCGGCGGCCGTCATGGCCCGCATGAACGCGCAGCAGGTCGGCGCGGGCGACATGCTCCCCATCATCTACGCGCACGACGCGGCCGACCCGACGATCCTGACCAACGCAGCGGGTGAAGCGAAGCGCGGGAGCGACGGGCTCTTCCACCTCTACACGACGCAGTCACCCTACGGCGAGACCGGCGAGCTCGTGAACCTGCCGCACCTCACCTCGCCGAACCTCGTCGACTGGACCTATGTCGGCGATGCCCTGCCGACCCTTCCGAAGGGAGTGCGCGGCGACACCTGGGCACCCGACGTGTTCGAACTGCCCGGCATGGACCGCACCTTCATGACCTACTCGGCTCGGCACGACGACGGGCACATGGCGATCAGGCTCATGTCATCGAAGTCGAACGACGACTGGGTGGATCACGGCGCGCTCATCGAGTCCGACAGCGTGGGGCACACGATCGACTCCTCGACGTTCGTCGACCGCGACGGCGGCTCCTACATGTACTGGGGCTCGGGGCCCGAGGGCATCTTCGGCGCGAAGCTCGGGGCGCAGACGATCGACGGCGTGACCGTGCCGCGTATCGCCAGCGAGCCGGTGCAGGTCTTCCAGCCCTCGCTCGACCGGGAGGGGTTCGAGGGCATGGTCGAGGGCGGCATGGTGCGTCGCAACCCGGAGACCGGCGCGCCGCAGCTGTGGTACTCGGGTGACCACTGGGCGCAGCACTACGCGCTCAAGGTGGCCGAGGCGCCCAGTGGGAGCCCGCTCGGCCCCTTCACGGCGAGCCGCCAGCGACCGGTGCTCGATTCGAACGAGGCGTTCACGCAGCCCGGTCACCACGACCTCTTCACGCACGGTGATCGCGAGTTCGCCATGGTGCACACCTACGCCCAGGGGGCTTCATCCCGCTCGCTGGCCATGGTCGAGGTGGAGCGCGACGCAGCAGGGTGGCCCGTGATCAACGGCGGTGCCGGTATTCCGCTGGAGCCGCGGCGGGCGCCGGTCGTCGAGGCATAGCAGTCACCGCAGCGGGTAGCCGCACCGCATGACCACCACTCCCCTCGCTACGACCACCCTGCCCGACCCCAAGCTCCTCTCCGCCTGGCTCGCCGATCACGCGACGCTCGGCGCCGGCGCCCTCGAGACCGCCCGGCGCATGCGCGACGCCGATCGATGGAGCGAACACCGCCCCATGCTCGAACGCGCCGCGCAGGCGCTCAAGGCGTCTCAGGCCGACGTGCACGTCGTGCTCGAGACCTACGGCACCGGCACCCCCACGATCCGCGAGGCGGCAGCGCGGCTCGGCGAACGTGTCGGCCGGCTCAAGGGCAACGGGCACCTGGTGACCGAGTCGCCGGCGACGCGCCTGGTCGAGCTCCACGGCCTGCTGACGTGCCTGCGCGACCTGCGCGACGTGTGGCGCACGCTCCTGTTGCTGCCGCTCGACGCGGTCGATGCGCAGGCGAACGTCGCGCGACTGCAGGCGGGGATCGAGGGGCTCGACGACGTGCGTCCCACGCTGGTGCCCGAGGCGCTCGTCGAAGCGTAGGCCGCGTGCGCCGATTGGCACGATGTCGTCACGAAGCGCGCATGTGACGTGATGGATCGGGCTCCAGACTGCTCGTACTGACCACCCCGAACTCGGGACGTACGAGATGTCGACTGACAAGATCCTGTCGCGGCGCGAACTGGCGCACGACCTCCTCCACGAGCTGCGCATCGTGCTGCGCGACGGCAGCGCCGCTGCCGTCGAGCACCACATCAGCGCCCTGTGCACCGGGTGGTACCTGACGGCGCCCGACTACGTGCTCGCCGGGCGCGCGGCGCATCCGTTCGGCAGCGAGCCGGGCATGCCCACCCTGCAGGTGCTGCGGGAGCAGCTCGATGCCGTGACCGGCTACGACGACGAGGCCCTCGTGCTGGCGCGCACGCTCGGGGCGTTCGGCACGGTCGACTCGGAGGTGGGGGTACTGGCCGACGAGGTAGAGCGGATCCTGCTCGGTCGCGGGGCCGAAGCCCCGGCGTGGAGCGAATACCTCGACGGGTGGGAGCTCACGGAGGCGTGGGAGGTCAGCGAGCGTGCTGACGGTCGACGGCTGTGCCTGGTGATGGGCTGGCGCCTCGCGAACGGCGAGGAGCAGTGCCTCATCGTCACGAGTGATCCGGGCAGGTCGAACGAGATCGTGTCGATCGCACTCGACCCCTACCTGCGCGAGGTCGTGTCAGACCTGCGGCGCGGCGTCGAGGAGTTCGAGGGCGACGTACCGCTCGCCCTGGCCGCCGTGCCGGCCGCGCAGGCAGCGCGCGACCTGCGCGGATCGATCACCACGACCCACGACCACGGATTCGGGGCGCTGGTCGACGAGCTGGATTCGCTGGCCCTGTTCGCGCTCCTGGAGGCGCGCGCCGAGCAGCTGCCGACGCCCCCGAACGGGTGATGCACGAACACCGTGGGCCGGTCGATACATCGTGCATGGACCTCGACGACGACCAGCCGCGCATCGATTTCGACCCCGACCGCGTGCAGGCCGCGCTGGAGGATCCGTCGCGGCTCGCGGCGCTGCACCGCCTCCAGCTGCTCGAACACGGATCCGACGATCGCTTCGACGCCATCACCCGGCTCGCGGGTCGGATCCTCGGCACGCCGATCTGCCTCATGACCCTCGTCGACGGTGGCCGCCAGTACATCACGTCGAAGATCGGCATCGACCTGTCGGAGACGCCACTGAGCCACTCGTTCTGCAAGTACGTGGTCGGGTCGGGCGCGCCGCTCATCGTCGACGACACGGCGATACACGACGAGCTCGCCGACCATCCGGCCGTGCTCGACTGGGGAGCGGGCGCCTACATCGGCGTGCCGTTGATCCTCTCGAGCGGTGACGTGATCGGCTCCCTGTGCGGCATCGACCGCACCGCGCGCGGCTGGACCGCCGACGACCTCGAGACGCTCACCACGCTCGCCGCGTCGATCGTCACCGAGGCCGAACTGCTCTCCTGCGGCCGCGCCCTGGAGGCGGCCGAGCAGCAGAGCTCCCAACGACGGCTCGTGGTCGAGCGCCTCATGGACGAGTTGCGCGACCTGCGCGAGACCGAGCAGCGCCACGTGGTGCGCGCCATGCAGGATCACTCACTCCGTGACCTGACGACGGCGATGGAGCTGCTCCGCGCAGCCGACTGGTCGGCCGACGCTCCCGCCCGCGAGCGACTGGCGACGGTGACCGCCCACCTCGAACTCGCCACCGACTCCCTGATCGGCCTGATCGACGACCTCGTGCCCCCGCACGTCGACGGCGCCGACGTGGGCGCGCAGCTGCAGGCGGATGCGCGCACCGTCACCGATCGGTTCGGGCTCGAGCTCACGACCGCGATCGACCTCACCGACTGCGAGCTCGATGCCCCGGCGCGGATGCTGCTCGTGCGAGCGGTCGTCGAGCTCGTGCAGAACGCGTGCATCTACTCGCTGGGACGGCGCGTGTGGCTCCGGGCCAGCGTGCTCGACGGGTTCGTGCACGTGCGCGTCGCCGACGAGGGCGCAGGATGGGTCGGGGCGACCGATGCCAACTCGACCCTCAGCTTCCTCGCGCGGGAGCTCTACGCGCTCGACGGCACCCTCGAACCCGCGCGTAGTGGTGACGAGTTCGCGGTGACGCTGCGCCTGCCGGTGCGGCGCACCCCGGCCCAGGTCAGCTTTCCGGGGTGAACACGGTGTAGCCGTGCGATCCGGCCGCGACGAACCGGCCGTTCGGGATACCCGTGAGCAGGAGCGCGTTCGGGGTCATCGCGACCCCCTCGATCTCCCCCGACGTGAGGTCGAGCCGGAAGACGGCGTTGGTGGCGTAGGCTCCGTGCAGCCAGGCGACGTCGTCGCGGATCGTGATGGCGCGGAAACCCCGCGGGGCCGGCGTCTCCATGACCCGCTGCGTGTTGGTGCCGAGGTCCAGGAAGACGAGCGGGAAATCGTCGTAGGGGTAGAACGCGACCACGTCGCCCTCGACGTGCACCAGGGCGTAGCAGTCGGAGACGTCGACCGCGTCGCTGCCGAAGTCGCGTCGGTACGCCAACGTCAGCTCCCCCGTGAAGTCGTAGGCGATGACGCCGCTCTCGGCGAGGTCGTCGCCACCGTAGATCGTCTCGTCACTGAAGCCGAGTACGAGGTGGGCGTCTGCCACGGTGACCTCGCCGCCCGCATGGATGCCGAACGACGACTGCAGGTCGCCCGGCGCCGCGTAGATCGCGACGGCCTGTTGGTACTCGTCGGTGTCGACCCAGTCAGCGCTGCCCACCAGCAGGAAGCCGCGGTCGCCGACGAGGTGCACCTCGGTCCATGCCCCCTCGGGCAGCGGGAGTTCGACACCGTCGACGAAGCACCGCTCGGCGGTCTCGTACTCAGGACCGATCAGGAGCGCCGTTCGCGTGTCGCGCACGCTCACGCAGAGGAGCTCGGCGTCGCCGGGGGCCGCGAATGACTCCTGGGCGAGGCCGATGAGGCGCGCGGGGTCGACCGACCCGTCACGCTCGTCGATGGCGCGCGCATCGAGCAGGTCCTCGCGATGCGCCCGCCACAGGTCGACGAGCAGGGTTGGCGTGACCGGCGCGTATTCGGCGATGTCATCGGCTGCGGGGTCGAACTCGGCATCCGGGTCAGAACCGGAATCGAAGTCGTACTCCTCATCCTCGAGCACGTCGATGCGGTCGTCGTGGATGATCAGCCCGAGCGCTGCGCCGAGCTCCCCCACCCGCGCCAGGACGCGAAGCACGCGCGGCTCGTCCATCGACCAGACGTGTACGTCGACGGTTGACAGTGACGCAGCCGCGTAGGGGTGGAAGGCGAACGCGCCGACCATCGTCACGCCCAGGGATGCGGCGAGCTCGGTCGGCATGCCTGCCGTGACGTCGGCGGGTGCGAACGTCACCAGCACCGGCTCGCTCGCCTCGCGGGGCGCAGCACTGAAGGCGAACGAATCCGACGCGACCGGTGGCGCATCGCCGAACACGCGGGCCTGCCCCGCAGCAGCCGCGGCCGCCCCGAGTTCGACGTCGAAGGCGGCCGCACGCATCGCCTCGAGCAGCGCGTCGCCCTCGATCACCGCGCCGCTCGGCGCGTGGAGGGTGAAGGTGTAGAGCGTCTCGTGGTCGAGTGGGTCGAGCGGCATTGCGGCACCTTATCGCTGCAGGGTGTTCGCCGCCGCCGAGGTGCCGCAGCCGCCGCGCCTCGACCGGCGCTCAGCCAGACGCCTTGCTGCGGCCACGGCGCGCCGTGGCCGACCGCTTCGCCGCAGGCTTCGCCGTGGGGGAAGCCTTGGAGGATGCCTTCGCCTTCGCCTTCGCGCGTGGAGCGGTCGGCTGGGCTGCGCGCTTCGTGGGGGCGCGCTTGAGCGACGTCGATGCCTTCGGCGTGCTGACCGACGGACGCGACGACTTCGCAGAGGATCCCTCCTTCGCCTGCGTCGAGCGGGCCGCCCGCCCCGTCGCACGCGACACCGAACGCGCCGCCGTGCTGGCCGCCGAGCGTACGCCGTCGATCGCGCCGATGCGGCCCAGGGCGAACTGCGGCGACCCGTCGACGTCGGCCGCGACGGCGTCTGCAACCAGGCGCGGGAGCTGGCCGTAGAGCCGCTCGAGCATCCGCTCCTCGTCGCCACGGATCGAAGCCGCGAGCCGGGCCGTCTGGTCGTCGCCGACTTCCGTCGCGTACTGCTCGATCATGAGGTACATCGCGACCTCCGCGGCCTCGCTCGCGCACTCGTCGCGCACGTTGCGCAGGAGCAGCTCCTCGCCGCTCGTGCCCCGCACCATGTCGATCGGCGCCTTGCCGAGCGCCACGGCCTGCCCGATCACGCCCTGCGCGAGGCCGTACCCGACCTGCAGCACGCTGCGCTTCGAGTCGCGGCGTGCGAGGTGTCGCTGGATGCGCTCGGCGTGGTCGCGGGTCTCGTCGCGATGCGTCTCGAGGCCGGAGCGGTACTCACCCGCCGGGGTCATCGCGATGTGTGCGGTGAGCGTCTGCACGAGCGCGAGCTCGAGTGCGTGCGCCTCGTAGAGGAACTGCGTGATCTTGTGGGTCGCGGCCTCGGTGGCCGCCTTCGTGCGCTGCTTCGACATGGTGGAGCCTTCGGTGGGAGGGTCACTGACACTGGCCCGATCCCCGCTGCACGCGCGGCGAAACGTGCCGGTTCGCGCACCTCGCAGGTGTCAGCCGAAGACGGCGCCCTGCGTCGCACCATGGTCGGTGCGCGTGTCGTATGCGGCCTGCGCGACCTGCTGGCGACGCATGATCGCCGACGCGGCCCGGTTGGCTGCTGCGTCGAGGCGCGGGCACGACGCCTGGCTCCCCATGTGTGCGAGCTTGACGGCGACTGCATTGGCCGCCTTCTGCGAGAGCGTCTGGTGCCCGCGCTCGTGCACCCACAGGCGCGCGAGGTAGGTATCCCACGTCGCCTGCACGTCGGCGGGCGCCCCGGCGCGACTCACCCAGCGCGGCATCACGAACGCCTCGCGCAGGGTCACCTGCGTGCGACCGAAGGAGCAGCGACCGTCGGCGCCGATCACGCGGCGCCAGCTCCAGTTGACCGTACCCCACGCACTCCCGTCCTGGTTGCCGGGGCGCACGCGGTCGATGCTCGCCCGCATCGCCGGCACCGTCTGGCCGGTGAACCCGTAGTACCTGGTGGAGACCGTGGTCTTCACCGCCGCGCCCGCGGGGCCCGCCACGGTGGCCAGCAGTGCGGCGAGCGTGGTGGTCAATGCAAGCACGTGCAGGGTACGGCGCAGGCGGAGAGGCATGGCCCCAGACTAGCTGCCGGTCAGGGCGAGGAAGCGCTCGAGTTCCTGGAGCTGTGCTTTCACCGTCGCCGCTGCATCGAGCGTGACCGCCCGTTCGTCGGGCGCGAGCGGCTCCAGTGTCGCGAGCTGCGACGCCACGAGTTCGGGCGGCATGAAGTGCGTGCGCCGACGCGCGACCCGGGCGTCGAGCAGCGCCTCGTCGGCGACCAGGTGGACGAACGTCACGTGCGCACGCCGCAGCACGTCGCGGTGGCGGTGCGCGAGCGCCGAGCACGCCACCACACACGAACGCCCCGCGGCGTGCTCGGCGTCGATCCACGCCGCGACCCGCGCCAGCCAGGGCATGCGCTGCACGTCGGTGAGCGCGGTGCCCTGCTCCATCAAGACCACGTCTTCCGGCTCGTGCAGTTCGTCGGCGTCGAGCACGGGCCAACCCAGGTGGGCTCCGAGTGCGGCCGACAGGGTCGACTTGCCGGCGCCGGACGCCCCCATCACCACGATCGTCTGGGGCGGGGCGGGGGTCACCGGTCGGGTGCCGACTCCGGATCGAGGAGCACCGTGAGTGCGCCATCGGCCGGGTGCACGAGGCTGCCGGGTGTAGCCCGCGAGGGGGTTTCGAAGAAGGCCGCGTGCACCGCCGCGGCGGTCTCCGGGCCGCCCACGTGGAACACGACGTGTGCCGCTGCCGCGAGCAGGGGCAGTGCGAACGTCACCCGCGGCACGAGCGGTGGCAGGCTCGGGTTCGGCACGCCGACCACGAGGGCCGTCGCATCGAGCTCCCCACCCCGCGGCGGCAGCGACCCCGTGTGTCCGTCGGGCCCGAGCCCGAGCAGCACGAGATCGAACCGCGGCACCCCGTCGTCTCCGATCGGCACGCTGTCGCGGATGCGTCGCGCGTAGTCGGCCGCCGCCGCTTCGGCGCCGAGCTCGGTACGCACCAGCTCGATCGATCGCGGCCGCACGTGATCGAGCAGCGACCTGCGGGCCGCACCGGTGTTCGAGCGCCCGTCGTCGCGCGGCACGACTCGCTCGTCGCTGAACCAGACCGTGACGCCCGACCAGTCGAGGTCCATCGCCGCGAGCCGCGCGTATGCGCCTTGCGGACCGTCACCACCCGCGAGCGCGACGTGCCCGCCGCGGCGCACCGCCTGGGCCACCACCTCGGCTGCCGCTCCGTCGAAATCCTCGACCACCCAGAGCTGCATGGCGCGGTTGGCGGCCTCGTGCACGTCGTCTTCGGTGCCGTTCGAACCACTCATTTCCGCACCACCGCATGCCCACCGAACTGGTTGCGCAGCGCAGCGTTGAACCGCGCGGCGAACGCGCCCTGACCGCGCGAGGAGAACCGCTCGAAGAGCGCGGCACTCGTCACCGGCATCGGTACGCGACGCTCGATCGCCTCCTCGACGGTCCAGCGCCCCTCGCCCGAATCCTCGACCCACGGTTCGAGTGCGTCGAGCGCGCCGCCCTCCTGCTCGAAGGCGCCGGCCGCGAGCTCGAGCAGCCACGAGCGCACGACCGAGCCCCGCATCCACAGGTGCGACAGCGCCGCGTGGTCGACCGGATACGGGCTCGCGTCGAGCAGCGCGAAGCCCTCGGCGTACGCCTGCATGAGCCCGTACTCGATGCCGTTGTGCACCATCTTGGCGTAGTGACCCGCACCGGTCGCGCCGACGTGCATCCAGCCCGCACCGTGCACCTCGTCGGGTGGCGGGGCGAGCGCGTCGAGCACGGGAGCCAGGCCCGCGACCGCCGCGTCAGCTCCCCCCACCATCAGGCAGTAGCCGTTCGCGAGCCCCCAGATGCCGCCCGACGTGCCGACGTCGATGAAGTCGATGCCCTGCTCGCCGAGCGCGGCGGCGTGCACCTGGTCGTCGGTGTAGCGCGAGTTGCCGCCGTCGACGATGACGTCGCCCGGCTCGAGCAGGTCGGCCAGCTCCGCGATCGCCGCCACCGTGGGCGCACCTGCGGGCACCATCACCCACACCGTGCGGGGAGCCTCGAGCTGCCCCACGAGGTCGGCGAGTGACGCGGCCGCCGCGGCGCCCGTGGCCTCGGCCGTCGCTGCCGTCGTGGCGGCATCCTTGTCGAACGCGACGACGCCGTGCGCGCCCCCCTGCATGATGCGCTGCACCATGTTGTGACCCATGCGGCCGAGGCCGACGAAACCGATCTGCACTGCATCCTCCTGGTGGATGCCTCGCTTCATACCCGCTCACGCCAGCGAGTTTCCCGCGGCATGCGCCGGGCAGGTGACCGGCATGTCGAACGACCTCGAATCGCACTACGACCTCATCGTCATCGGAGCCGGGCCCGCCGGCGGCAACGCGGTCTCCACCGCCGCGAAGCTCGGCGCGCGCGTGCTGCAGGTCGAGGCCGACCGCATGGGCGGCACGTGCCTCAACTACGGATGCGACCCGACGAAGGCCCTGCTGCACATCGCGCAGGTCGCGCACCAGGCACGCAGCGCCGGCCGGCAGGGCCTCGTCATCCCGACCGTCGAGGTCGACTGGCCGAGCGTGCGGGCGCGGGTGCGCGAGGTGCAGCACGCGGTGCAGGGCGCCGGCAGCGACGAGGCCGCGCAGGAACACGTGCGCGCCGAGGGCGCCGACGTGCTCAAGGGGCACGCGCGCTTCACGTCACCCGGCGCCATCGAGGTCGACGGGCGCAGCTTCACCGCCGACGCCTTCATCGTCGCCACCGGCACGCGGCCGGCGGTGCCCGACATCGAGGGGCTGCGCACGACGGGCTTCATCACCAACCGCGACGCGCACGCCCTCGACGCGCTCCCGCGCCGCCTGGCGATCGTCGGTGGGGGGCCGATCGGCGTCGAGTATGCGCAGCTCTACGCCCGCCTCGGGGTGGAGGTGACGGTGATCGAGGAGACCGCGCGCATCCTCCCCGCCGACGAACCCGAACTCGCCGAGATGCTGGCCGACTACCTGCGCGACGACGCGGTGCGGCTGCGGCTCGGCTGCCGGCTCGTCTCGGTCGAGGCCCGCGCGGGCGCGAAGCGACTGACGGTCGAGGCGGAGGGCGGCGCGCGTGACGAGCTCGACGTCGACGAGGTGCTCGTCGCGATCGGGCGGGAGCCGGTGACCGACGACCTCGGGCTCGACGCGGCAGGCGTGCGGCTCGGCGACCACGGCGGCATCGAGGTCGATGGGGAGCTGCGCACGAGCGTCGCGACCATCTTCGCGGTCGGTGACGTGCTCGGAGACCCCGCGCTGCAGTTCACGCACGTCGCATCTGACCAGGGCGAGATCGCCGCGCGCAACGCCCTCGCGCAGGGGGCGCTCGAGACCTTCGACTCCTCCGCCATCCCGTGGACCACCTACACCGATCCCGCCGTCGCGCACCTCGGCAGGATGGAATCGGAGCTGCAGGAGGACGGCGTCGACTACGAGGTGGAGCAGACCGACCTCACCGACATGACGGTGGCGCTCTCGATGTTCCGCAGCGAGGGACTGGTGAAGGTGCTCGTCGACGCTGACCGCAAGGTGCTCGGCGCACACATCCTGGCGCCCAACGCGGGCGACCTGATCGCGCCACTCGCCCTGCTCATGCGCAACGACCTGCCGATCGACCTGCTGCAGGGAACGCTGATGGCGTTTCCGAGCCTCGTCGGCGCCGTACGCACGACCGTCACGAAGGTCGACGGCCGCGTCAGGTGACGCCGGGGTAGAGCGTCATGCCGCCGTCGACGTAGAGCGACGCTCCGGTGACGTAGCGCGCCTCGTCGCTCGCGATCCACGAGACCGCGGCCGCGATCTCCTCCGGCTCCCCGACCCGATCGAGCGGGATCTGCTCGAGCAGCTCCTGCTCCTTCTCCGGAGTGTCGAGCACGTCGTCGTTGATCGGCGTGCGGATCGCGCCCGGCGCGACGTTCACGACACGGATGCCGAGCGGGGCGAGTTCGCGCGCGAGGGTCTGCCCCATGAGCTGCTGCCCCGCCTTGCTCGCGCAGTAGTGCGCGTAGCCGGGCCACGGGATCCGTTCGTGCACGCTCGTGACGTTGACGATCACCCCGGGTCGCCCCGCGTCGCGCATGCCCCGCGCAGCCTCGCGCGCGCACAGGAACGAACCGGTGAGGTTGGTCGCGATCACCTGGTTCCACTGGTCGAGGGTCATGTCGATCAGGTCGACCTGCTCCTCCATGCCGGCGTTGTTGACCAGCAGGTCGATCGCGCCCAACCGATGCGTGGCGGCCGCGAACATGTCGATGATGCCCTGCTCGTCGGTGACGTCGGCCTCGAGCGCGATCGCGTCGCCGCCCGCCGCCTCGATCTCGCGTACGAGGTCGTCTGCGCTGTCGCGATCGCCGCGATAGTTGACCACGACCGTCGCACCGTCGGCCGCGAGGCGCAGCGCGCAGGCGCGACCGATGCCGCTGGTGCCGCCGGTGACCAGTGCGCGCCGACCGAGCAGCGGTGGGTGTCGCTTCGTATCCATGTCATCCACTCCCGTGTTCTCGTTGTGTACTGCCGACCTGAGCGACCGTGGGCACTCCGCCCCGTTCGGCCTCCCCGATCGCCTGCGCGGCGTTGACCAGCCCGACGTGGCTGAACGCCTGGGGAAAGTTGCCGAGCAGGTCGCCGGTGCCCGGATCTGCCTGCTCGGCCATGAGCCCGATGTCGTTCGCGCAGGCCACCGTGCGCTCGAACACGCGCCGCGCACGCGCGGGCTCCCCGAGCCGCGCCCACGCCTCCGCGAGCCAGAACGAGCACAGGAGGAACGCGCCCTCGCGGCCCGGCAACCCGTCGTCGCTCGTGTAGCGATCGAGGAGGCCCTCGCGGTCGAGGCGGCGCTCGAGGGTCTCGACCGTCGCCCGCAGCTGCGGATCGTCGCGATCGAGCACGTCGTAGAGCACGAGCAGGAGGGCGCTCGCGTCGAGCTCCACCGAATCATATGACTGGGTGAAGGAGCCGACCTCGGCGTTCCAGCCACGGGCACGCAGGTCGTCGTGCAGCTCGCGCGCCGCACGTCGCCAGGCAGCCACCTGCTCACCGCCTGCCTCGAGCGACCCGTGCTCGACGAGCCGCACGGCCCGGTCGAGCGCGACCCAGCACATGGCCTTCGAGCTCACGTAGTGACGCTCCTCGCCGCGCACCTCCCAGATGCCGGAGTCGGCGCGGCCCCAGCAGTCGGCGGCCTCGTCGGCGAGCCCCGCGAGCACGCGTGCCTGCACGCCCGTGAACGGCCCGGCCTGCTCGCGCAGCAGCCACGCGGCATCGAGCAGCTCGCCGTAGACGTCGTGCTGCGCCTGGCTCCAGGCACCGTTGCCGATGCGCACCGGGCCCGTGTCGCGCCAGCCGGGCAGGTGCTCGAGCTCGCGCTCCTGCAGCAGCCGTTCGCCTCCGACGCCGTAGACGATCTGCACGCTCGACGGGCTCTGGTCGGCGGTCGCCCGCAGCGCCCAGTCGAAGAAGACGGAGCTCTCGTCCGGGCACGCGGCGACCCACAGCGCGCGCATCGTGAGGGCCGCATCACGCAGCCACGCGTAGCGGAAATCCCACGTGCGACCGGCGCCGACGGCCTCGGTGAGCGAGGTGGTCGGGGCGGCGATCGTCGCGCCCGAGGGCGCGTAGCTGAGGCCCTGCAGCACGCGCGCCGAGATGCTCACCGCCTCGGAGTAAGGGCCGTCGTAGGCCGCGTGCTCGGCATCCCACGCATCCCACGCGCGGCGCGTGTCGGCGAGTGCGCTGTCGATGAGCGGGGCCGGCCACGGGGTGGGGGCGTCATCGCTGGTCGCGTGATGCTGCAGCGCGAAGGCGACCTGCTCGCCCTGGGTGAGGTGGAGCCGTGCGCGCGCCGTGCCCCCGTCGACCTCCCAGCCGGCGTCGCCGGCGAGCACGTAGCCGTCGGGCCCACCGTAGCTCCTGAGCCCGCCCGCACACGGCTCGAGCACGGGGGTCGTGAGCCCGTACTCGGGGCGCGGCGCGAAGGTCACGTCGACCGAGGCCGAGCCCTCCACGCACCGCACCCGACGCAGCAGCACGTGCGGCGCGGTGAGGCCCAGCCCGTGGGGATCGTCGGTCAGGGGCACGGCGAGGGCGTCGGTCACGACCAGTGCTCCCCCGGCGCAGCGATGCGTCGTCTCGAGCACGAGCGAGGAGCCCAGGTAGCTGCGGGTGGTCGCGACGGCGTCGACGGGCGTGATGGTCCAGTGGCCGGCATCGTCACCGAGCAGCCGACCGAACACGCTCGGCGCGTCGAACCGGGTCAGGCAGAGCCAGTCGATGGAGCCGTCGCGCGACACGAGTGCCGCACCGTGGCGATCGGCGAGGAGGGCGTAGTCGGCAAGGGGACGATCGATGACGAGCTCCGGGTCGGGCGGGTTCGTCGCCCGTCTACCCGGCTGGGCAGAGAGACATCATCGCGTGGCTGGGTACGGTGACCACATGCCGAACGAAGATGTCGCCAGCACCCCCCTCCACGCCGCCGAGGTCTCGGCGCAGCTTGCCGAACCCCGCCGGCCGAGCGCCCCTGCACGTGCGGTGCTCCGCGTCGGCGCGGGGGATCGAGCCGCGTTCGAGTGGGTCGCCCAACGCCAGTCGAAGGTGCTCGACTGGGTCATGCCGCGGCTCACGCACATGGGTGACAACGGCTCGCTCTGGGCGTGGGTGAGCGTGGTGCTCGCGATCATGGGCGGCAGGCGCGGGCGGCGCGCGGCGCGCGCCGGGCTGCTGACGCTCGCCGTCGTGTCTCCGGTCGTGAACGGTCCACTCAAGTGGCTCGTGCGTCGGCCACGGCCGCTCATCGACGTCGTGCCCGAGGCGCGCCGCATCCGCCACACGCCCCGCACGACGTCGTTCCCATCGGGGCACTCCGCGTCCGCCTGGTGCTTCTCCGTGGCCGCGTCGATCGAGGCACCGATCCTCGCCCCGGTGCTGCTTCCCATGGCGGCGGCCGTCGCGTACTCCCGCGTCTACACCGGTGCCCACTACCCGGGCGACGTCGTCGCCGGGTCGATCGTCGGAGCAGGCCTCGCCGGGCTCATCGGTCCCCACATGTCGGCCGTCGGCGCCCGCATCGACGAGGTCGGCGAGCGCGTCACGGAAGTGTGGACCGAGGCGTAGGACCGAGGCGTAGGCGTTGGCGGGCTGCGCGATGACCATGCAGGACAGTCTCGTGCGCGCGGTTTTCGTGGCCTGCGGCGCACTTTCACGCAGCAATCGCCGTGATCGTCGGCCTGTCGAGGCACGGTGACGGGTAGGTTGGAGCGATGAGCGATTCGCTCCTCATCGACACCACCCTCGGCGGCCGCTACCGCCTGCTCCGACCGATCGGCGACGGCGGCATGGCCCGCGTGTTCGAGGCCCTCGACGAGGTGCTCGATCGGCGCGTCGCAGTGAAGGTCCTGCATGAGCGCTTCGCCGACGACGCACAGTTCGCCGAGCGCTTCTGGCGCGAGGCGCGCGCCGTCGCGAGCCTCAACCACGCCCACATCGTGCAGGTGTACGACAGCAGCCACTCCGAGGGCGGCCCGGCGTACATCGTGATGGAGCTCGTGCACGGCCCCTCCCTGCAGTCACTGGTCGATGCGCCGGGTCGCGTACCAGCCGAGCGGGCGGTGGAGCTGGTCGCGCAGGCGGCACACGGTCTCGCGCACGCCCATGAGCGCGGCATCGTGCATCGCGACGTGAAGCCGCAGAACCTCCTGTTCGACGAGCACGGCGCGCTCAAGGTCGCCGACTTCGGCATCGCGCGCTCGGCCGACGCGGGTGACACGTTGACGGAGGCCGGTTCGATCGTCGGCACCGCGCGGTATCTGGCTCCGGAGCAGGCACAGGGGCACCGCGTGACGCCTGCCACCGATGTCTATTCCCTCGGCGTGGTGCTCTACGAGCTCGTAGCCGGACGGCCTCCGTTCACGGGTGACAGTCCGATCCAGGTCGCGCTCCAGCAGGTCAACGAGCGGCCGGTGCCGCCCAGCACGTACGCGCCCGACCTCGACCCGCGCCTCGAGTCGATCATCCTGAGCACGCTGGCCAAGGATCCTGCGGCGCGGCCTGCCGACGCCGCGGCCCTGCTTGCCGAACTGCGCACGCCGCGGGCCGCAGGAGCGGCCGAGGCTGCGACCGAGCTGCTGCCCGCCGCGACGGTCGCGCTCCCGGTGACGGAGCCGGGGTCGCGGCGACGCGGTCGCCTGGGAATCGCGCTCCTCGTGCTCGGGGCGCTCGCGCTCGCGGCGCTGGTGCCGGCGTTCGTGCGCAGCGGCGGTGACGACGAACAGGCCGATGCGCAGAAGACCACCGCTTCGACCACGCCGACGACCAGGACAACGGCCACCGCCGACGTCGCTCCCGTCGCGGCAACGCCCGAGCCGACGACCACTCCGGCTCCGACGCTCACCGGGCTGCGGCTCGACGCGGCGCAGGAAGCCGTCGCGGCTGCCGGGCTGCAGATCGTGATCGCCTCGAGCGTCGCACGCGACGACGTGGTAGCGGGGACCGTCGTCAGCCAGGACCCGCCCGAGGGCGCGCCACTCGCGGCCGGTGCCACGATCGGTGTGGTGGTCAGTAGCGGCCCGGCGGCTGACACCCGACCCGAGCAATCCGGCAAGCCGGACAAGGCCGACAAGGCCGACAAGGCCGACAAGGCCGAGAAGCGAGCCAAGCGCGGCAAGCGCTGACGCTGCCGACCTGGGCCGACGACGACGAGGGGCCCGCCGGTTGGCGGGCCCCTCGTGTAGTGCTACCGGCAGCGGGCGTGACCCGCCTGCGGCCTAGAACGGGATGTCGTCATCCTCGGCGGTCGGCGATGCGACGGCGGCCTCGAAGGCCGACGTGTCGATGGCCGAGCCGGCCGGGGCTGCGCCGAGCTTCGCCTTGAGGGTGACCTCACGGTTCTCGTACGGCGTTCCGGTGGCCGGGTTGACCTTGGCGGCGAGCGTGATCTTCTGCTCGAAGCTCACGCGCGTGCCGATGAACTCGTTCGCATGCTGACCGAGCTCGGAGAGCACGCCGTCGTAGCCGAGCACGTCGGTGATCTGCCACTTCACGTAGCCGACCTTGCCGGAGCTGATCTGGCCGTCGCGGCCAGTCAGGGGCGCCAGCTCGATGTCGCAGAACGTGGTGCGGCCGTTGAAATCACCCGAGTCGACGGTGAGGCGGAGCGACAGCTCCTGCTCGACCCACGGGCGGAAACCGGATCGCACTTCGGCGCCGGCGACGACACCTTCGTACTCACCTGCGGGGAGGAGGCCACCGGTGCGCTCGGGGGCTGCTGCCTCGGGCTCGGTGGTGGGTGTTGCACTTGCGAATGCTGCGTCGAGGTCGGTCGCCATCGTCTGTTCCCTTTACTTCGAACGGCCTCATCAGTGGGCCGTGAACAACTGCGTAGCGAAACCATACCGACCCCACCTGTCACAGCCGAGTCGAGACGGGGCCGTAGCGGGGCCAACGCTGTGGCCACCGAGTACGATCGCTCCGAGTTCGGAACTCGATTGCGGCCGATCGGCAATATCTCCCGTGACCGCGCCGTCCACCTCACCCGCCATTGCTGCCGTCGATTGCTCCACAGCGCCCACGACCGATGCCGCATGGCTCGCCCAGCTCGTCGAGCAGTTCCATCGGAGCGTGTACGGTTACGTCGCAGCGCGGGTTGGCATCCAGGCTGCGGACGACGTGACGGCCGAGACGTTCCTCGCCGCACTCGCGGCCCGTGGACGCTTCGACGCCGGCCGCTCCGGCACCGCATTGCCCTGGCTGCTCGGCATCGCGACCCGGCGCATCGGTCGACATCGCAACGACGAGCGGCGCTGGCTCAGGGATCGGGTCGCAGGCGCAGCCCCCGACCTCGCAGCGGACGAGATCCTCTCGGGCGCCGACTCGCGCCTCGACGCAGCCGCGCTTGGGCGGCGGGTCGCGGTTGCGCTCGTCCAGCTGTCACGGCGTGAACGCGATCCACTGCTCTTGCACGTGATCGGTGGGCTGCCCTACGAAGACGTGGCCACCGCCCTCGACCTCCCGATCGGAACGGTCAGGTCTCGAATCTCGCGCGCGCGCTCG
Source organism: Thermoleophilia bacterium (assembly GCA_025964405.1). Taxonomy (GTDB): domain Bacteria; phylum Actinomycetota; class Thermoleophilia; order Gaiellales; family SKUG01; genus JAGQUL01. Next base: position 20,464 of record JAOPYW010000150.1, read on the forward strand.
AAGCTCGCCGGAATGCTCGACGGAGTAGCACGATGATCCATGACACCACATTTTCGCACATCGACCAGCTCGTCCTCGTCTCGTCGACGCTCGACACCGACGCCCTTGATACCGCGGAGCGCGTCGCTCGAACGACCCTTCTCGCACGCGTCGAGCTGGCGCAGCAGCCCGTTCTAGCCAGCTCGACCCGTCGCCTCCGGTGGGTTGCCGTGGTCGCGCTGGCTGGTGCGGCGATCCTCGCCGGCATGCTGACGCCGGGGCGAGGCGGCTCAGGAGGGGCTCACCGTGACGTGCCGCTGCTTGCGGCGAACGCCTCGGCGGCCGAGACGCTCACCTGGGCCGGTGAAGCTCTGGTTGCCGACGACGCCCCCGGCGCTGGCAGTGGCACCGTGTGGCACGGGGTCGCGAGCCAGTACCGCTCCGGCACACTCGTGCGCCTGCGCGAACGATGGATCGAGCAAGACGGCGACGCACGAAAGGAGTTCGCGTGGTTCGCCGGCGACGCCAAATTCCCGCCGAGTGCCTACACCGTCACGTACGACGGGACCACCGAGCGCGGACGCAACTACACGCAGCCCACGCCCGAAGGCGAATGGACCGCCAATCCACACCAGCTTGATCTCCCCGGCGGCATGCGAACGATGGGCCAACCAGTCGGGGGGCCACCCGGTCTTCTGTGGCGCAACGGGAAGACCCTCAACGGCGACCAGCAAGACCCAGCCGACTACCCCGTGCGTCGCGTCAGCTCGACGGTGTCGCGCGACGAGGGGCTTCGGCGCTGGGTGCACACCGCAGCCTCGGCCCACGACCAGGCGGCGCTCTCGCACGCGACCTACGTCTTCCTCCGCACGACGCGAGGCGAGTTCCTCGATGACGTGGCTGACCGCAACCCGGCGGCGGTACGCGCAACGACCGTGCGGCAGCTCATCCAGTTGTTGTCAGTCGCGCGCGTCAGTCCGACTGCGACCCAAGCGATCTACGACGAGTTCCTCGGTCTCGGCGACCTCGTGCGGCTCGACGACGTGAAGCTCGACGGCCATCGCGCCGTGAGGATCCAATACGACTTGGCTGACATCTCTAACTCTATCCTCGAGATCGCCGACCCCGATTCCGGCAACCGCAAACTGCGCGACGAGGAGACAGTGCTCGTCATCGACGCCATCACGGGGGCGTTGCTGCGCACCGAGTCACTCGACCGCCGCAACTACACGGAGTACACAGCTGCTGCACGAGTGCATGCGGTGGGCGAGGACCCGGCCGGCTGCACGGGCGCCGCGCCTCGGGTGCCCTGCGGCCTGATCGCCGGCACGGCTGCGGCCGCGCGAGAGGCTGATCGTCTGGCGGCAACAGCCAAAGCGGTGCAGATGGGTGAGGGAATGACGCAAGCCCAATATCAGGGCGAGCTCGACGACGAGGGCCTCCCCACCGACGACTACGACCGCCCGATCCGCTACCTCAGTGAGGCTGAGGCTGCCCGGCGCGGCTACGCGAACATCTCCTGCAGCGGATACTCCGGCGGGCCCCAGGCCGACCCCCACGTTTTCCGGCCCGACCCCAACGTCTACTGCCAGCCCATCTACCCACTTGCCGAACTGCCGGGTCGGCGTGCGAACTGAGCCCCCCGGGTAGGCCCACCTCGCTCGAACCCTCGACGACTGGAATCACCATGCTCGCCTTCCGCCGACTCCTGCTCACCGCGACCGTCGCCGCGTGTGCCGTCGCCGGGCTCGTGCCCGCCGCCCCGGCCGCCACCGCGGCGACCGTCGCTCCGACCTTCGCCGCGCCGGTTCCGGCCACGTCGGTCGTCCAGCGCCGCGACTGGTGGCTCGACACCGGCCGCACCCTCACCTGCCCCGCATCGGTCGACGCCTGCAGCGCGAAGGTCGTCGCGCGCGCACTCGTGCACCCCGCCGTCGGCGCCCCCCGCGTGGTCGTCGTCGGCGTCGCGACGCTGACCTACAACGCAACGGTCCGGGTTCGCGTGCACTACAACGCCGCCGGCGTGCGCGAGCTCCGCACACGTGGGGCGCTGCGCATGAACGTGCTCTTCCAGACCGCCGCCAACGGGCACCCCGCCGCGCGCTACACCGCCGTGCTCAACGTCGGTCCGCCACCCGTGGTCGTGCTCGCGGCCACCCGCCTCACCAAGCTCACGCTGCTGCCCAGCCAGCACCTGGTGCTGCGCCTCACGGGCGAGAACGCTGCCAGCGGCTACGCGTGGAAGCTCGACGACCAGGCCACCGGCAGCTCCCTCAAGCTGATCATGGTGGGCAGCTACCTCGACCCGACCTGCCATACCGGGTCGTCGAAGTGCCTCACCACCCGCGAGTACACCTTCGCACCCACCAAGGCAGGCACGGCCCACGTCAGTGTCGGGCTCTACGGCCCCGAGCCCGAGACCGACGCCACCGTGCGCATCGACCTCGACGTGACGACGAAGGCGCGGCCGCCGGCCGCGAAGGTCGTCGTCGATCCGAAGGTCGGCGCCACCGTCACGCTCGCGAAGGGCCAGGATCTCGTCGTGCGCCTCACCGGCGAGAGCGGCTCGACCGGCTACGTCTGGCATCCGCTCGCGCCGCTCCCCACCGCTGCGACCCGGCGCGTCTCCAGCGTGCTCTACCCGGCCCGCTGCGCCGCCGGCGCCGTCGGATGCCCGAGCGTGCGCGAGTTCACCTACGTGAATGCGCGCCCCGGAGCGACGATGGTCTCGGCCGAGCTCACTGGCCCGGGCAGCACCGAGGCCAACGCGATGTTGCGCCTCACGGTCATCACACGTTGAGGTTCGGGGGAGCGGTGCGCGCGCGCCGGCTACGATGTCGAGGGCGCGGCCACCCGGCGGCGCCCTCACTCGTCGATGCCGGCCCTCGCCCGACACCCCGCTTCGCCCGCGCCTGACGCGCACACGACCTTTCGTGCCGACTGGTCGGTGGAGCTCGTGCGACAGCTCGCGCCGCTGCGTCGTAGCCGGCAGGATCCCTGCCACGTGGTCGTCGGCGATCGCATCGTGTGGCGTACGGCGCGCATGCCCGACGGGCCGGTGATCGCGCGGCTGCGCCAGACCGGTGAGCGCGAGGTCGAGTGCCTCGCGTGGGGCGCGGGGGCGGCGCAGTTCGCGGCCGGGCTCGGCGACCTGCTCGGCGCACGTGACGAGGTCGAGGGCTTCGACCCGGCGCACCGGCTCGTCGAGAAGCTGCATCGCGCGCACGGGTGGCTGCGTGTGCCGCGCACCGGGCTCGTGTTCGAGGCACTCACCGGGGCGGTGCTCGAACAGCGCGTGACGGTCGAGGAAGCATTCGCGGCACGCACGCGGCTGCTGCGGCGACACGGCGACGCGCCACCCGCAGCTCCCCCGAGCGCACCCGAGGGCATGGTCGTGCACCCGTCGGGCGGCGCGTGGCGGCGCGTGCCGAGCTGGGAGTTCCACCAGGCCGGGGTCGACACCACGCGTGCGGCGACGCTGCTGCGATGCGCGGGGCTGGCCGGCCGGCTCGACGAGTGCGCGGGGCTCGAGACGTTCGACGCCGTGCGGCGCCTGCGTGCGGTGCCGGGGATCGGTGTGTGGACCGCCGCCGAGGTGCGGCAGCGGGCGCTCGGCGACGCCGATGCGGTCAGCTATGGCGACACGCACCTCGCGCGCTTCGTCGGGTACGCGCTCACCGGCGAGGAGGTCGACGACCACGGCATGCAGGAGCTGCTCGCGCCGTGGGCCGGGCACCGGTTCCGGGTCATCCGCCTGCTCCAGCTCGGCGTCGCGCACGGGGTCGTGCAGACGGCACCGGTCATCCGCAAGCCGCGCCGGCGCACGCACCTGCGGTTCTAGGGCGGGGAGCGGCGGGCGGGGCGGGGCGTGTCAGTCGCGCGCAGCCGCGCGCACCTCATCGACGTGCCTGCCGAGGTCGACGCGAATGAGCGCTGCCATGAGCCGCGGGGCGTCGGCCGGGTCGACGAGCTCGACGAGCGGCCCGGGCGTCGTCGGCAGGTCGAGCTTCGCGGCGACGCGCCGCGTGCGCTCGTCGGCGAACGGCCGCACGTCCGCCCACACCCCCTGCACCTCGCGCAGGAAGATGTCAGCCGCGACCGGGCCGACGCCCGCGAATGCCTGCAGGCGCCGGCGTAGCTCTGCGACGTCGCTGCCGGCCGCGTCGTGCAGATGGCGCAGGTCGCCCGCGTACTCCGCCTCGAGCTGCTCGACGAGCTGGCCGAGCAGCCGCGCGGCGCTCTCGTCATAGCGGGCGTAACCGTTGCGATTGAGCACCGTCACCCGCTGGCGCCAGGTCGACGCCGCGAGGTGCTCGGGCGTCGTGAAGCCAGCGGCGAGGAGCCCGCGCGTACCCTCGGCAGCCTGCGCCGCACCGATGCGCGCGCCCATGAGCTTCGCGATCACCAGCAGCTGGAAGAGCGGCGCCGGCTCGTCGCGGAGCGTGATGCCGCTCTCCTCGGCGAAGGTCGTGCCGTAGTCGTCGAGCAGCGCGCGCACGAGACGCCGATGCGTGGTGTTCGTGGTCATGCGCGAGGGATGCCCACCCGCTCACGCACTACGCGCCCGTGGGGCAGCGACGCTGGGGGCCGTCGAGCGCAAGCGTGTAGCGCGAGGCGTCGAAGCGCAGCTTGCGCGCCGCACCACAGAACGTCGCGAGCGGCAGCTCGTACTCGGCGACGAAGACCGGCTTGCCGCGGCGGATGAAGGGCGCGAACGTCGCGCACTCGCGGTACTGGAAGCACTGCTCGACCACGGCGAAGTCGAACCACGGCGCGAGCTTCGCCACCTGATCGCCGTCGTTCTTGAGCGCCACGGCCAGCCCGCGGGCGTGCGCTTGATCGGCGAGCCACTTGTTGAAGCGCAACTGCTGGGGAGCGGTGAGCGGGAACCCCGTCTCGTTCGTGAATCCGTCGACGTTGTCGAAGTCGACGCCGTCGAACCCCTTCGCGACGCACGCGTCCATGCGGGCCGTGAGGATCGGTGCCAGCAGGTCGACGCGCCGGATGTCGAGCCATCGTTCGTCGGGCCAGCCGTCGAGCGTCGCGCCGAGCACCTCGGGCGGGAACCTCGCCGCATCAGCCCGGTAGCGCTCGTAGGAGCCGGCGCTGACGTAGCAGACCACCCGTCGGTCGAGCCGGTGCAGCCGCGCGACGAGCTGTTTCGTGGCGCCGTCGCCGTCGATGTCGTAGATGTCGCCCGCGCGGCCGGCGGTGACGGTGCCCCCGAGCTGCAGGTGCATCGTGGTGCCGATCGCAGGCCGCCAGCACGCGCCCACGCACCGGGCCGGGGGCGCGATCGCAGCCGCCGTCGAGGGCACGGAGAGGCTGGCGACGAACGACATGAGAACCAGTAGCAGGCGCGACATGCGTCTCCATCGGCTGGCGCGTCGCTCGGCGCAAGCCCCGTTTGCAGCCCTGCCCACGTGCCCGGTCAGATGGGGAGCGCTGGGCGCGACCTGCCGATGCACGGTGCATGGCGACTTCCTCCATCGGCGGCATGCTCTCCTCGGCGGTGACTGCACGCGTGCGAGCGACGCTCGACCAGGTCGCGACGAGCGCGCCGGGCCCTGGACGCACCGCCGACTCGGTGAGCTTCGCGAAGACGCTGCGCGACCGCCTCGACGCCTCGGTCGCCGCACAGGCCACCCGCGACGGACAGTCGGCGAAGGATGCCTTCGGGCTCAGCTCATCGACCGGCCCGGGCGCTACGGCGAGCGAAGACGTCGACGCGCTCTGGAGCCGGATGCAGGCCGTCCAGACCGCGCGCTTCGGGCAGGGCGATGCGCTCATGGCCCAGCTCGACGCACGCGACGAGGCACGGCGCACGCGGTCGAACGCAGGCAGCTTCGACTTCCTCGGCTGACCGCTCAGCGCGCGCAGACCCAGAGCAGCACGACCTGCACCACGATGATGCCGAGCTTCACCCCGGTGCTGACGAGGTAGGCGACGAGCGCCCCGAACCCGAGCCGCTTGTAGTCGGGCGCCGCCGCATCGGGTGCCAGCTCGCGACGCCGACGGTGCGCATACTGCTCGCCGACCAGGGTGCCGGCCACGGCTCCGACAGGCGGGCCGAGCAGGAGCGCGAACGGTCCGATCAGGGCCGCGAGGATGAGCGGGCCCGCGAAGACGCCCACGGCTCCCCCGACCATCGCCCCACGTGAACCGCCCACCCGTTTGACCCCCGCGACCTGGGCCACGTGGTCGACCACGAAGTACGCGACGACGAGCAGCGCCTGCGCCACCCAGAACCATGTGGGGAATCGTTCCCAGTCGCCGGTGACCCACCCGACGATCGCGGCGGCGAGTGGCAGGAAGAGCGTGCCCGGCAGCAGCGGCGCGACGGTGAACAGGGCGCTCGCGAACGCGGCGACGGCAATGACGAGCAGCACGACTGAGTCGGTATCCATGCCGCCCTCCTACCCACACGGGCGCAGGGAGCGACGTGCCTGCAGGAGCCACTCATCGTGCGTCGAACTCCGAGCCATGCGAACCATGTTCACGATCTACTCGGTCGTCATCGTCGCGGGCATCGCGCTCGCGATCTGGGCCTCGGTGCGCGCATGAAGTGGCTGCGCTCGAACCTGCTCTCGATCTTCTTCCTGGTGATCCTCGTGGGCGCGGTCGTCGGCCAGGCGTTCGCGGGCGTGCGCGTGTTCAACGAGGACCAGCTCGAACACGGCGGCACCGCGATCAGCACGTGGAGCTATGTGCACGGCCCCGTCTTCTGGGGGCACGTCATGGAGAACTGGCAGAGCGAGTTCCTGCAGTTCTCGCTGTTCATCGGCGCGACGATCTGGCTCGTGCAGCGCGGATCCTCCGAGTCGAAGTCGCTCGAGGATGCCGGCATGGAGGGCGCGCGAGGCCACGGGCGCAGCTGGCTCTACGCCAACTCGCTGCTGATCGTGATGACCCTCATCTTCTTCCTCACCTGGGGCGCGCAGAGCCTCGGCAACCAGCAGGAGTACAACGACGACCAGCGCGAGCACGGCTCGCAGCCCGTGTCGTGGGGGAGCTACGTGCGCAGCGCCGATTTCTGGGAGCGGTCACTGCAGAACTGGCAGAGCGAGTTCCTGGCCGTGGGTTCGATGATCGTGTTCAGCATCTACCTGCGCCAGCAGGGCAGCCCCGAGAGCAAGCGCCTCGACACGCCGCACGAGGACCACGAGCCGACCTACTGACCGCGGCGGAGTCTGGCGTGGGTCCTAAGCTGCTACCGACCACCGTCGCCCCCGACCGATCGGACCGCACCATGCAGCTCGTCACGCCCGTCGCCCCGCTCTCGAGCATCGCCACGACCGCGCCGCAGACGCCGTGGAGCACCACGTCACCGGCACTGCACAAGGGCGTGCAGGTCGGCACCGTGCGCATCAACCGCCTGCTCGGTGGCGGCGAATCGGTGTGGAGCACGGAGGCGCTGCGCACCGGCGCTGCCGTCGGTGCCGCTGACGGCTACGCGACGCTCGGCGCCGCGATCGACGCGGTGGGCCGGCTGACCCACCTGACGAAGGGCGCGGCCGCGCTCGTGCTGCGTGAGGGCGAGCGGTTCTACGGCCGGCGCGCGATGGCCTTCACGACGGGTGGCTGGAGTTCGGCCGAGGGCCGCACGCGCTACGGGTGGCACACGATCGACGAGCGACCCGGTGCGGTCGACGTGCGTGAGGTCGAGCGCGTGACCGCCGACCCCCGGCTCGCGGCGTTCGTCGACGGCTACACCAC
>JAOPYW010000229.1 GCA_025964405.1 Thermoleophilia bacterium
GAACCAGTAGATCGGCGCGACGTACTCCGTCGTGCGTCGCTGCATCCAGATCGCGAGGGGAAACACGAGCCCGCACACGACCCCGGCCAGCACGAGGTTGGTGTTGCCGAGGTAGTCGGATGCCGCCTCACCCATGCCGGTGGTGAGCACCTTGATCACCCAGAAGATCGCGACGATCTCCGGAACCTTGGCTGCGACGGGTTCGGGTCGTGCTCGGAGCGACTGCATGGGGAGCACGATACGAGGCGCGGGTGACATCGAACTGAACCCGGTGCCGGCGCGCCCCGATCGTCATGCGCAGTTCAGGTTGGCGCGGCATGCTGTCGGCATGCCCGACGTGTCATCACTGCTCGATCTCCTCACGCGATACGGCTACGTGCTCGTGTTCGCCGGAGTGCTGCTCGAGAGCGCCGGGGTTCCGGTTCCGGGCGAGTCGATCCTCATCGCAGCGGGAGTGCTCGCCGAACGGGGTACCATCTCCCTCGTGCCGACCATGGCGATCGGTGCAGCCGGAGCCATCGTCGGCGACCAGCTCGGTTACCTCATCGGGCGGAGCGGTGGACGGTCGTTCCTGCTGCGCTGGGGCCGTTACGTCGCGATCACGCCCGACCGCATCATGCGTTCCGAACGCTTCTTCGCGCGCCATGGAGGTGCGGCGGTGTTCCTCGCCCGCTTCGTTCCCGGCCTGCGCGTGTTCGGGGCGCTCATGGCGGGCGTGGGCCGCATGCATTGGGCGACGTTCGCCGTGTTCAACGCCTTGGGGGGCATCATCTGGGCGTCCGCGGCCGTGCTCGGTGGCTACGTCGCAGGCAGCAGCTACCACGCGCTCGAACGTTGGATCGGCCCGGTCGGTGGCATCGTCGCAGGCGTCGTCGCCGTCGCGCTCCTCGCGTGGTGGTTGGTGCGGCATCGCCGCTCAGGCACGACCGCGCCAGACGCCACGCATCCTGCGAGGAACCCCTGACGCAGGTTGGATCCATGCGCGGGCGTCTCCTGGAACGAGTGCGGCGGTGACACGAGGTTCGTGCCACCGCCGCTGCGTCCCTCAGGTCGTGGACGGATCAGGTCGCGCTCACCGCCGAATCCTCGGGGATGCCCGCAGCCGGAGGTGCGGGGACCGCAGCAGTGTCGGCAGGCAGGCGCGCGCCACCGGCGAGCCCGTGGATGCGCGTCCAGAAGGCCGTTCGTGCCGTGGTCTGCGTCGTGGCGTAGGTCGTCGCTGCCCTGCGTGCCTGCTCGCGCAGGCTTCGCAGCGTCGCGATCGCCCGCGCGCGTGCCGCCGCGCATGCCGCGGTGTTGTGCTTGGCGATGGCCTCGCGGCAGCTCCGCTTCGACGTCTCGACTGCCGCCGTACCCTGTGTCCTGAGTGACGTCGCGATGGTGCGATACGTGGTGCTGGAGGAGGTCACGGCTGCGCGAAGACGACCACAGGCCTCCTTGACGGCAGCTGCGCCCTTGGCCAAGTCGCCCTCGAGCTTGCCGGCGTCAGCCTTCGCGCAGAGGTAGGTCGCGTTGGGTGGCAGCGGTGGGGGAGCGGTGGTCGCACCCGTGTTGTCGGCGGCATTGGCTCCCGGTGTCACTACTGCGGTCGCCACCAGCATCGCGCCGATGAGCACACTTCGTCCGAACGTTCCTCGCATACCTGACCCCCAGGATCTTCGTGGATGGTGCGCACCGAACCCCACGAACGGTGCCGTACGAATATCGGCACATATGCCGCAGGCTCATTCGGCTCGTGCAGGAATGCTTCGATGCAGACGCCGCATCATCGCCACGCGTGCGACAACCTGAACTCACCCTGAGGACACGTCCCGCAGGGGATGTCAGCGCGCGTCGGCCGACGTGGGTGCGGTGACCGGCGGTGGCACGATCGTGACCCCGGTCGGGGTGTCGTCACCGTTCGGGTCGAAGCACCCGTCGAATTCGAACACTGGGTTCGGTACTTCGCGGCCGCGCCGGTCGACGATCGTCACGAGCCCCACGAGCTTCGACGGCCCACCGGCCGTGTAGCAGTCGTTGCTGTGCACGTTGAGCTCGAACTTGCCCGACCCATCCGGCAGCGGCACGTCGGGATCGTTCCAGGTCATCAGGCAGATCCAGTCGGCCCCGGGGCCGCTGTTGGCGACCGTCGGGCCGCCCTTGTCACAGTCGGCGCGCGCGTCGAGCGACTTCATCGTGAGCCCGGTACGGCCGAGCAGGTCTGCCTGCTGCAGGTAGAGGTGCGAGAACGTGGTCGGCAGCGAGCGCTCGAGTCGCGCCTCGGTGATCGAGCTTCCTCCCGAACGGTGCTGCACGACGAACAGCGCCGCGACGACGACGGCCACGACGGCAAGGGAGAGGATGGTGCGTGTCAGGTTCGAGCGAAGCATGGGTCAGCCCTCGGTGATGTCGCGGCGGTGGAGTGACGTGAAGGCGAGCGTGAGCGCAACGATGCACCAGACGGCGCTGGTGATCGCACCCGAGACCAGTGGTCCGTAGAAGCGATGTTCGACCAGGAGTCCATGCCACGCCTCGAACGGCGTGGTGAGGAGCAGGGGGCGCAGGGCCTCGATGCCACCCAGTGAACCGACGAGCTGCATGACCATGCCGATGACAACCGGCGCGGCGATGCCGACGGCGGGCGAACGCGAGCGTACCGACAACAGGATGGCCAGGGCCGTGAACGCGAGCAGTGGCGGGGCAGCGGTCGCCCAGCTGGCGAGCACGAGCCGCGCCGCCGTGGCCGACGGCACGAGCTGCCCTGACAGGCCGACGAGCTCCTGGTGGCCGACGATGAGCACGCTCGACAGCATGGTGCTGGCGGCCAGCACGACCAGTACGACGAGTGCGAACGCCATCGCGGTGAGGGTCTTGGCCCAGAACAGCTGCGCGCGGCTCGCCGAGCGGGTCAACACCGTCTTCCAGGTGCCGTGCTGATCCTCGTTGGCGAAGATGTCGCCCGCTACCAGGGCCGTGAGCAGGGGCAGCACCCACTGCGCCGCGAACCCCAGGATGAGCAGGGGAAGTGCCCACCCGCTCTCGTGGATGTAGCGCCCGAACAGGCTGTCCTTCGGCGGACGCTGCTGCCCCTTCAACACGACGACGAGCACCACCGGTGCGGCGAGGCACACCAGGAGGGTCCAGCGCGCACGCGCTCGTGCCGCGAGCTTGGTGACCTCCCAGGCGAACACGCCCAGCACGCCGGGGCGGCCGGCCGTGATGTGCCCGACGACCGGAGCGGCGTCTGCGTGGGTGGGAGTCGACTGCGTGGTCATGTCGTCACCTCGGTGGTGCGTTCAGTCAACAGGAAGAACAGCGATTCGAGGGGGGTCTCGTCGATTCCGAGGCTCCGGAGCCCAATCCCTGCGGTGACGACCGCGAGCACGTATCGGTCGATGTCGGCCTGCGCTCCCGTCACCACGAGCCCGCCCTCAGCTCCCCGAACGACTGACACGTCGGGCATCGTGGCGGCAAGCGCATGGGCGCGTTCGTCGTCGTCGGTCGACAAGCTGTGGCCCTGTGCTGGAGCCCGTTCGCGGAGGTCGGCGATGCTGCCGTGGTACACGACCGATCCGCTGCGCATGATCGTCACGTTGTCGCAGATCTCCTCGACCTCGAGCATGTCGTGGGAGCTGAGCAGTACGGTGAGCCCACTCGCGGCGAGACGCTTCACGAGGGCGCGCATGTCGCGCATGCCCGCGGGGTCGAGGCCATTGGCGGGTTCGTCGAGCACGAGGAGCTGTGGGTCGCGCAGCAGGCTCGCAGCCACGCCGAGGCGCTGTCGCATCCCGAACGAGAAGCCCCCGACGCGGTCGTCGGCGCGGTCGCGCAGGTCGACGACCTCGAGCACCTCCTCGATGCGGTGCGCGGCGCCGCGACCCGACAGGCCGTCGAGGCGGGCGAGGCCGGCGAGGTTCCGGCGAGCGCTCAGGTAGGGGTAGAACTTCGGGCTCTCGATGAACCCGGCCACGTGGTCGAGCACCCGCGTACCCACCTCGTCGCGTGACTGGCCGAACAGGCGGATGCTGCCGGCGTCAGGACGGATCAGGCCGAACAGCATGCGCAGGAAGGTCGTCTTGCCGGCGCCGTTCGGGCCGAGCACGCCGTACACCTCGCCTCGGGCGACCTTGAGCGTGATCGCGTCGACTGCGGTCAGCGAACCGTAGCGCTTGGTCAGGCCGACTGCATCGACTGCGAGAACGTCATCCATGCCCTGCAGGCTAGTGTCGACCCCTGTGCCCAACCTGAACGCGAATGCGAGCGACGCTCAGCGTGTGGGGTAACTGGACTCGGGAGATACCCTGCAGGTGAGAACCTCGGCAAACCAAGGGAGACCTCGTGACCGAACACACGGAGAAGGCGATCCTCGCCGGTGGCTGCTTCTGGGGGATGGAGGAGCTCATCCGCCATCGACCCGGTGTCGTGTCGACCCGCGTCGGCTACACGGGCGGCGACGTTGCGAACGCGACCTACCGTAACCACGGCACGCACGCCGAGGCGATCGAGATCGTGTTCGATCCGGAGCAGACGACCTTTCGCGAGCAGCTCGAGTTCTTCTTCCAGGTGCATGACCCCACGACGCGCAACCGGCAGGGCAACGACCTCGGCATGTCGTACCGGTCGGCGATCTACTACACCGACGAGGCCCAGAAGGTCGTGGCGGAGGAGACGATCGCCGACGTCGACGCTTCAGGGCTCTGGCCCGGCAAGGTCGTCACCGAGGTGGAGCCCGCCGGCCCGTTCTGGGAGGCCGAGCCGGAGCACCAGGACTACCTGCAGCGCATCCCCGACGGCTACACGTGTCACTTCGTGCGGCCCGGCTGGGTGCTCCCGAAGCGCGCGGAGCGCGTCGGCAACTGACGGCTACCGGGCGGCTGCGGCTGCCGCGACCACGCGACGGCCGTGGAGCAGCTCCGCCACCACGAGCGTGGTGAGGATGGCCACGACAGCGACGCCCGCGACCAGGGCCGGCACGTGGGGCACGACGGGCACGAGGGCAAGCAGCACGGCGCAGGTGAGCCAGCGCTTCCACGACGTGGTACCGACCATGACGTAGCGGAAGACGTTGTGCCCTATGAGGTAGAGCGCCGGGCCGCCCATGAGCGCAACCGCGGCCGCCAGGTGCAGGTGTTCGTCGGAGTGCGCGATCAGCACCTCGCTCCCCGCTGCGTCGAGCACGATGCCCGCGATGATCGGGATGTGTCCGAACGTGAAGCCGTTGCGCCCGAGCCGGCCCGGGTCGGCGGCGGAGGCGATGTGGTGCTCGGAGTGCTGCGCGACGGCGTGGAAGTAGAGCCACCACAGCAGCGCGCTGGTCACGATGCTGATGCCGAGCGCGACGAGCACGGTTGCGGAGAGACCGTGCCCCGAGGCCGTGACGCCGGTGACCACGACCGCCTCGCCGAGCGCGATCAGCACGAACTGTTGGAAGCGCTCCGCGAAGTGGGAGCCCTTGATGGTCCAGTCGCTGGTGGAGGAGCGCCCGAGCCCGGGCGTCGCGTAGCCGATGAAGGTGGCACCGTACTCGAGCGCCAAGGCCGAGCACCAGAGCCCGATGCGGGCGCCGTCGTCGGCGAGCAGGCCCGCGATCCACAGCGGCGTCGAGAACAGGCTCCACGCCAGGAGGCGGTCGAGCGCGCGTGCGAGTGCGTGCGGCCGATCGATCACGATCACGTTGAACAGGTTCCGGCCGACCTGCAGCACGAGGTAGCTGATGACGAACAGCGCGGCGCCATCACCGAACGCGGTGGGGAGCGCGACGGCCATGAACTGGCTGGCCACCATCACGAACAGCAGCACGAGGCGGACGGCGGTGACGTCGGGATGGAACCAGCTCGTCATCCAGGTCGTGCAGACCCACGCCCACTACACGGTGAGGAGCAGGAAGGTCACCTCGAAGGCGTTGTGCCAAGAGAGGTCGTGCACGAGGCGCGCGACGAGCAGCTCGACGGCGAGCACGTAGACGAGGTCGAAGAAGAGTTCGGGAACCGTTGCGCGCGCAACGGCGTCGCTCGAGTTCTCGCGGAGGAAGCGGCTCATCTGGCTCCGGTGGTCAGCAGTGCGCGCCTGCCGGCCACACGTGGGAACGCGTGATCATATCGGCCGCACAGAGGGGAAGGGCCCGATCGTCGAAGCGCAACGTCAACGACGACGTGGCAACGCCGAGATACGCCCGCGGAGCACGGGCGACTGCGCCCCGTTGCGGCCGTTCACCCAGATGCGGAAGGTTCCCGTGCTCGTACTCGGGACGTTGCCGATGATGAACGATGGCGTGGCCGAGGTGCGAAGCAGTCGCCGTCCGCCTGCCAGCTGCACCTGCACGGTGTAGTCGGCGGCGGCTGCCTGTCGCTGCAACGTGATGACCAGCTTCGAGCCGCGATGGATCGCCTTCACGCGCGCCGGCCGCACCACCACGCCGGTGGTCGGGGCGGTGTAGCTCGCCACCGTGAACGTCGTGCGCGGAACGCCCCCCTGGAGCACGACCGCGATGATGGTGCGGCGTCCACCGACCCCACGTGCAGGAACGAAGCGGAAGCGTCCCCCTGCGCCACGCGCCTTCAGGAGGTCTGCGCTCCCGAACCTGCCCAGCTCCGCGAACTGCACGACCTGGCCCGGGATGGGCCGCACTGTGTACGTGAGCGAACGAGCGCTCCCCATACCCCCGACGCGAGCCGTCACCTTCGGAGTCGGAAGTCCTTCCGCAACGCGGACGTCAGTGAGCGGCGAGGATCCATCGAGCTCCACGATCCGCCAGGTACCGCCCGCCGGGCGCACCACCGTGACGTAGAGCACGGGGGCGGTCGGGTCGGGGTAGATGACGTGTCCGGAGGAGACGATGCCCCGCCCGCCCACCGGAGCATCGATGCGTGTGCCGTCGGGCCCGATGAGCGCCACGCGCGGCGCCGCTCCAGCACCTCCGACCGCGAACTTCGCGACCGGGAGCTTCGGCGGGAGGTCCACCGCGATCGTCGAACCGATGCTCCGCCCGGCGCGTGAGCGCTGCCCTGTCGACGAGACCTTCTTCTCCCACGCTCCGATGTCGCAGGCCCCGTCCTGGACCCAGCCCTTGCCGTAGATGTACGCCCCGCCCGTCGTGACGCCCGTGTCGCCCACGCAGCCCGCGAAGCCGCGATCTCCGATGATGATGCGTCCAGCGGAGTCGTCGGTGAAGGGGAACCGAACGCGCCCCGTGATCGGGATGGCCGTCGTACGCCCCGGCGCGATCGTCGCTTCCTTCAACACTGCGAACGCTCCTTGGCCGTACGCACCCAGCGAGAGGCTGCCGCTCAGCTTGACTGCTCGATCCCAGCTCTGGAACACGGCCTTCACCTCACCCACGGGAAGCGTCGCGAGTGACAGGTCGCCCGACACTTCGAACGCGGGCCCGCGGTTCTCGAGCGTCGCCTTGAGCTTGCCGTTGACGAGTGCGACATAGCCGTCGCCGATGTTGGGGAGGAAACTGACGCCGGCGACCCCCTCGAGTGACATCGGAGCGACGGCCGTCGAGAACGTCGCACCGAGCGTCTGGATGAAGAACCCGTGCGTGAGCGGCTTGTTGAGCTTCGTTGCGATCATCGACATGCCCGTCACGTCGCCGCTCCGCATCGCGACTGACACGCGCACGGTCGCGCGGTTCTTCGGTTCGGTGGAGCCCCATGCGTCAGCACCTGGTACCAGCATCGTTGCGCCGCCCAGGATGGCGCCGGTCGCGGTGTCGAACCCGACCGACAGGTCGTGCAGCTCGACGTACCGTCCCGCGTAGACGCGGGCGACCTTCGCGCCACCACTGACCTCGAGCCCCTTGTCGTTGGAGGTGACGATGCCGAGGTCGATGGTCAGTCCTTCGCTCGGCGGGTTGCGCTCGCCGCGCGCGAGGCGGCGCGCCGTGAAGAACTGTGGCATGTCGACCGAGACATCCAGCTTCGACTGACCGCCGTCCTCGCCGGTGAAGGAGAGCGATGCCATTCCCTCCAGCTCGAAGCCTGCGAGTTTGGCGCCCTTCGGCATCGGCACGGGGAGCTTCACCTTGGCGACGGTGGAGACATTGGTCAGCTGTGGGATCGCCAGCCGCACGCCGTTGGGGGAGAAACTGACCAGACCAGCGCCGATCCAGGCACGGTCCTTGTTGTCGTCGAGCCTGAGGGAGCCCGTGTGACGGATGCCGTTCATCGCCACTGGTCCTGCAGAGACCCAGACGCCCTTCGATACTTCGCGGAAGCACGCGTCGGCCGTGAGCGCCACTCCAGTGAGGACGCCCCCGGTGGCTCGTGCGGCGGTTCCTTGAGCGCACGACGCTGGCTTGGGCGGACCACAGACCGCACGGGCGCTCCGACCACTGCGTCGATCGAGTTCGCACGTACGTCCGGTCTCATCGCCGACGGGGCCGCTGGAGACGACGGAGAACGATCGACGGATGGGGGCGCTGACGTTGCCTACGGCGTCGGTGGCGCGTACGTCGAAGGTGTAGGCGCCGTCTGTCAGGTTGGTGAGCGCGTGGGGGGATTCGCATGCGACGAACTCGGCGATGCCGGATCGACATTCGAAGAAGGTGTCCTGCTCCGTCGAAGCGAAGCCGATGGAGACCACCCGATCAGCGGTCGTGGCGCCCGGCGCTGACGTGAACGTGAGCAGGGGGGCGACCGTGTCGACGGTGAACGTCCGCGAGTCGGGTGATGGCGAAACGCCTTGTGCGGTCTTCGCGCGCACACGGAGCTCGTGCACACCCTGGGTCAGCTCCAAGGTCGTGAAGGTGGCCGGGCAGGCCGTCCACGCCCCGGCGTCGATCGAGCACTCGAACGTGGCGAGGTCGGTCGTCGCGCCCCCGATGTACTGGAACGTGAAGGTCGGTGTAGTGGTGCGAACTGTTCCTGAGGGCCCTGTCGCGATGGCGGCGTCCCCCATCGGTGACAGGCGGTACGACGCGGTGTTGTAGGTGTTGCACTGGGGCCCGCAGTCATGCACGGCGAGCAGGGCGTTGCCGTTGGCTCCCACCCGGAAACCCTGGATGCCGAAGCCGTAGCGCCCCGAATGGATCAATGGGCTCGTGCGCGGCGACTGTCCCGGGGCGAACGTGATGGAACGGGCCTCGGCGACCTCCGTCTCCTGGAAGCCGGTGTGGGTGGTGGAGATCGCGACCACCACCCCTTCGGCGTCGATACCGACCGGTGCGTCGGTCGTGTCGATGGGGTGTGCCGTCGAGATCCATTCGGTCGCCCCTGCGGTGCGGCGTGATACCACCAGGTCGCCCGCGACGGTGGTCGCCGCGACCGCGCCGCCGTCGTCGAGCACGCGCAGCGCGCGCAGGTAGTGGAACGTGTCGGTGCCGGTGGGAGTGTCGATGACCGTCGGGCTCCCGGTGGCGCCGTCCCGGGCAATGGTGAAGCGTCCGGCGGGGCCCGCCCCCGACCCGTAGCCGACGAGGAGGAGGTCACCTGAGCCGTTCGCGTCGAGGGCGACCACTGAGCTGCTGTCGGGCACCGCCGTGCCCGCTCCGGTTGCCGCGAATGCGGAGGACGCCGACGCGCGTTCGAAGAGGTGGATGGAGCAGCCGCCGTTGGCGTTGGTGCAGGCCGTCACTGCGATCGTGGCCGCACCGTCGGGCTGCACATCGAGCTCGGGACGCCGCCACTCGAGCCCGATCGGCGCGCCGATGCGCTGATGGGTGACCACCCCACCTGCCACGTTGGCCACGATGAGGGTGTCGTCGTTGGCTGATGTGACGACCACGCTGCCGTCGCTCGCCCCGGCGGCGGTCCAGCTTCGGCCGACCCCGTAGATGAACTCACCGTCGAGCACGTCGGTGAACGTGCTCCACGAACCATCTGGGGAGCGTTGCGCGACCTCGATCTCGAACGGATCGAAGGCCGGGTCGTGATACTGGGAAACGATCGATGCGCGTCCACCAGCCGCGGCGACC
>JAOPYW010000245.1 GCA_025964405.1 Thermoleophilia bacterium
AGCTCCCGCAGCGACTCCATGCCGGTCGCGACGCTCGGCGCGAAGTCGAAGTTCGCGGGGTAGTCGAGCAGCACGGCCGAGCCGTCGAGCCCGGCCGTCTCCAGGCCCTCGCGCAGCGCCGTCGGGAAGTAGTGCTCCTCGGTGCTGGGCAGCCACACCACGATGTCGCGCTTGGAGAAGTCGATCGCGTCATACGCCTGCGACACCGCGGCATCGACGCCCCCGCCGATCGGGGCATGCGGCTGCAGCCGCAACTTCGCGGCGCGGAGTTCCTCGGCCGACGGCTTCGCCTCCGGACGGGCCTCGACCTTCGGCACCTGTCCCGCGACGGTGGGGTTGGAGCTGTGGACGGTCGAGCGCATCCAGGCGCTGAAGGCGCGGCCCATGTCGCCCACGTTCTCGTGCAGCCGCTCCGAGGGCGAGCCCCTACCGGTCAGCAACGAGGAGGCGAGCAGTCCCGTCGCCACTCCGAGCATGCCGAACGCGGCCGTGGGATGGCGCGCCACCAGGAGGCCGGCGCCTGCGAGGCCGGCCCCCAGGGAGGCTCCCGCGGTGATGAGGCGGCTCACGCCGTCGGCGTTCGTCTCGACGGCCGGCGTGCCGCCGTCGGTCTCCAGGCCGGGGTAGGTGCCCGCTGGGTCGTCGGTGCGCTCCCACGTCTCCCGGGCGCGGCGCTCGGGCTGCGTCAGGAGCGTCGTCGTCTGGTTCGCCAGCGCGCCGACGAGGAACGAGGCTCCGAGGCCCAGTGACAGTGCATTGATGGCTGGCCGAACGTACAACCCCGAAATCCCCCTACCGATCCTTCGTGCAGGAGCAGGGCGTTCGTTGCAGTCGGCTCGTGTTCGAGCGAACTCGGCGCGGGAGCCGCCGACTACGCCAGGGCGGTCCATCGGGCGCGTTCGGCCTCGTACCAGCCGTTCGCCCACGCGCCCGAGGCGATCGCGACGCGCGAACGCTCGACGAGGTTCACGAGGGTCCAGAGGTTGTGGATCGAGAGCAGTCGCAGCCCGAGCACCTCCTCCTGCTGGAAGAGGTGGCGGATGTAGCGGCGCGAGTAGCCACCCGAGCAGGCGTAGCAGCCGCACCCGGGCAGGAGCACGCCGTCGTCGGTGGCGTGCACGAGGTTCTTGAGGTTGAGCCGCGCGCGCGGATGCTCGGTGTTCGGCACGGTTGCCGCGGCGGTGCGCCCGAGTCGGGTCGGCAGCACGCAGTCGAACATGTCGATGCCGAGGTCGATCACGTCGAGGATGCCGACGGGGTCGCCGATGCCCATGTAGTAGCGCGGCCGGTCCTGCGGAAGCAGCGCGGTGGTGGCGGCGAGCGCCGGCATCGTCAGCTCCGCGGGCTCGCCCACGCTGAGGCCGCCGACCGCATAGCCGTCGAAGCCGATGTCCATCAGCTCGCTCGCACTGCGCTGCCTGAGGTCGGCGTGCACGCCGCCCTGCACGATGCCGAACTGCAGCTGCGGTTGGCCGGTGAGCGACCAGCCGTCGGCACCGTCGCCCTTCCGGCGCACGCGCAGGTGCGCCTCGCGAGCGCGGGCGGCCCAGGTCGTCGTGCGCGCCACGGCCGACTCGACGGCTGGCCGGTCGGCCTCACCCGACGGGCACTCGTCGAGCACCATGGCGACGTCGGAACCGAGCTTCGCCTGTGCCTCCGCGACGTTCTCGGGCGTGAACTCGACCTTGTCGCCGTCATACACCGACTGGAAGACCACGCCGTCGTCGTCGAGTCGCAGCGTGTGGCGCAGGCTGAACACCTGGAACCCACCCGAGTCGGTGAGGATCGACTTGGGCCAGCGCATCATGCGGTGCAGCCCGCCGGCCTCGGCGATCGCGTCGGCGCCCGGGCGCAGCACGAGGTGGTAGGTGTTGCCGAGGACCATGCCGGCGCCGAGGCCCGCCAGCTCGTCGACGCTCGTCGCCTTGACCGTGGCCTTGGTGCCGACCGGCATGAAGACCGGGGTCTTCACCACGCCGTGCGCCGTGCGCAGCTCCCCCGCCCGTGCGCGTCCGCTCATCGAGCGCAGGCGGAAGCAGTCGACCTGCTCGGTCGTGGAAGTTGTGGGAGCGGCGGGCGAGTTCATTCCACAGACTCTACCGGCGGGCCGTGCACGAACATGGCGTCGCCGAACGAGTAGAAGCGCAGGCGCTCGCGAATCGCCGCGGCGTAGGTGGCGCGGGTCGGCTCGATGCCGTGGAAGGCCATGACGAGCGCGATCAGCGTCGACTTCGGGAGGTGCAGGTTGGTGAGCAGTGCTCCGACACACGCCCACGGTCGGCCCGGAACGATGAAGAGGTCGGTGGAGCCGTGGAGCCGGCGCGTCGCCTCGGGCTCTGCATAGACCGTCTCGAGCACGCGCGTGCTGGTCGTGCCGATCGCGACGATGCGCCGACCGGCTGACATCGCGGCGCGGATGGCAGCGTCGGTCGCCGCCGGCACCTCGAACTGCTCGTGGTGCATCACGTGGCCGGTGAGCGGGCCGTCTGACACCGGCACGAAGGTGCCCGCCCCCACGTGCAGCGTGACGTGGGCGACCTCGCACCTCGCGCGAACCGCGGCCCAGAGGTCTTCGCTGAAGTGCAGGCCGGCGGTGGGAGCGGCGACGGAGCCGTCGAGGCGGGCGTGCACGGTCTGGTAGCGATCGGGATGCTGCCCACGCTCGGTGACGTAGGGCGGAAGCGGGAGCTCGCCATGCGCGAGCAGCCAGGCCGGCGTGTCGGCGAGCGTGACCGGCAGCTCGACCACCCAGGTCTGGGAGTGCTCCTCGGTGCGTTCGACCGTCACGACCTCGGCGTCGCCCAGCAGGGTCGTGACCGCAGCACCGGGCCGGTACTTGCGCGCGGGTCGGGCCATGGCGACCCAGCGGCACCGGCCGGCCTGCGCGTCGGGCTGCGTGTCAGCCGGCGCCAGCAGGAGCAGCTCCCCCTGACCGCCCGTGTCGCGCTGCACACGGATGCGCGCGTTGAGCACGCGGGAGTCGTTCGCGACGACCAGGTCATCGGGCCTGAGCTGCGCAAGGAATCCGTCGTCGGCGGCGAAGGTCGTGATCGTGCGCGGCTCCCCCTCCCCCGCATCGAGCACCATGAGCCGGGAATCGCCGCGTCGCTCGGGTGGATGCTGCGCGATGAGCTCGTCGGGCAGCACGTAGTCGAGGTCGTCGGTGGTCAGGGAGGTGGCGGGAGGCACGGGCCGAATCATACGGGCATGGATGCCGCCCCGGAACGCTTTCGCCTGTTCACCGCACCGCGCGTGTCGTGGGCGCTCTACGACTTCGCCAACACGATGTTCGCCTTCGCGATCGTCTCGCGCTACTTCAACGACTGGGTGATCGACCAGCACGGTCGGCCCGATTGGAACGTCGGGCTCATGAGCGCGATCGTCGGGTTGCTGCTGGTGGTGGCGATGCCGGCGGTCGGGGCGCTCAGCGACCAGGTGGGGCGGCGCCTGCCGTTCCTGGCGACGTTCACGATCGGGTGCGTGCTGGCGACGATGTCGATCCGCCTGACCGATGACATCCCGCTGGCGCTCGTCATCTGCGGGTTCGCGATCTTCTGCTACCAGCTGGCGCTCTCGATGTACGACCCGCTGCTCGCGACGGTCGCGCCACGCGACAAGTTCGGCGCGGTGTCGGGGCTCGGTGTCGGCACCGGGTACCTCGGCACGCTCGCGGTGATCGGTGCGCTCACGCCGATCGTGCGCGACGGCCACCTCGAGGATGCGTTCATCCCGACCGCACTCCTGTTCGGGGTGTTCGCCATCCCGATCTTCGTGTTCGTCAAGGAGCGCCCGCCGGTGCGCGCACCACGTGAGCGTGGCGCGGTGCGACGTGCCCTGCGCCAGGTCGCGGTGACGATCGGGCACATCCGCACCGACGATCGCGCCGTGGGCCGGTTCCTGCTCGCACGGTTCCTCTACTTCGACGCGATCGCGACGGTGATCGCGTTCATGTCGGTCTACATGACCCGGCTCGGCGGGTTCTCGGAGGGCACGAAGACGCTCATCCTCGGCTTCGCGACGATCTTCGCCGTGCTGGGTGCCTACGTGTCGGGGGCGCTCGTGCAGCGCCTCGGTCCGAAGCGGGTGCTGACGGGCATCCTCCTGCTGACGACGACGACCCTCACCCTCGCGGCCGCGACCGGCAGTGCCGGGCTCATCTGGGTGCTCGCTCCCTCGATCGGCATCGCCCTGGGCGGGGTCGCCACGAGCGACCGCGTCTTCATGATGCGGCTCACGAACCCCGAGGTGCGGGGCGAGTTCTTCGGCATCTACAACCTCATCGGCAAGCTCTCCTCCGGGTTCGGCCCGCTCGTGCTGTGGAGCGGCACGATCTGGATCCTCCACACGCACGGCAGCCTCGAACTCCTCGGCGCGAGCCGCGCAGCCCTGGGCGTACTGGCGGTGGCCGTGATCGCGGGGCTCTACCTGTTGTGGCCGCTCGACGACACCGAGCGATATCCTGAAGCCAGTGATGTCGCACCCGTCGTGGAGGCCTGAGCACCGATGCGCTACAAGAAGCTTCCACCGGAGGCGTGGCTCCACGTCAATCCGACGTGGGCGCAGCGCTTCTTCTGGGTCTGGCTCGTGCCGCCCGGCCGGTTCCTCATGCGCTACCGCGCCTATGGACACTCGCCGCGCGTGCCGAAGACGGGCGGCTTCCTGCTCGCGCCGGGGCCGCACGCGGCGATGCTCGATCCCTTCGTCGTCGGGCTGGGGCAGAAGCGGCGGCGCCTCCGGTTCATGGTCAAGGAGAACGCGCTCGGCTGGCCGGTCATGGGCTGGCTCATCCGCTGGTGCGGTGGGTTCCCCGTGCGTCGTGGGGGTCCGCAGGTGGAGCAGTGGCTCGACCTGAGCCGCCAGATCGTCGAGAGCGGCGATGGGCTGACGATCTTCATGGAGGGTCGGCTCGTGGTCGAGACCGTCGGCCTCGGCACGCCCCGCAACGGCATGGCGCGACTCGCGCTGCAGACCGGGGCGCCCGTCGTGCCGGTCGGACTTCACGGCGCGAAGCGCCCGGGTGCCTACGGCAAGCGGTGGTGGTGGCACTGGCCGCGCATCACGCTGGTGTGGGGAGAAGCGCTCCGCTTCGAGCGTGAGCCCGACCCGTCCGACGAGCGCATCGCCGAAGTGCGCGACGCGATCTGGGCATCGGTCGACCAGTGCTTCCGGCAGGCCACGCAGATCGGCATGCGACCGGGGCACCGGCCGCCTTCGGGCACGTCGCTCGAGGCGGCGCTCGCCGAGCCGTCGCCCTACGCCACCTACTGAACGTCAAGCCAGCGGCAGCTGCATGCCGTTCATGCCCTGGGGCTGTCCGGTGGCTCCTCCGCCGACGAGCCCGCTGCTCGCCTGCTGCTGCGCCTCGAGGACGCGACGCGCCTCCTCGGCCGCGCGCCGGATGGCGTCCTTGATCGGATCATCGCCGATGCCTCCGCCACGGAAGTCGAAGTCCTTGTCGTAGGTGATCGTGCCCTTCCGGGCATCGACCTGGGCACCTCGGACGTCCATGACCTGGTCGGCCGAGAACGATTGCGGGCGCAGCATCCACTCGTTGACGACGGGTCCGGTCGAGGCGGCGTCGGTCGAGGCGGGAGCGGAGCCGAGGCCGGGCAGCGACCCACCGCCGCCGACACCACCGATGCCGCCGATTCCGCCGATTCCGCCGATTCCGCCGATTCCGCCGACTGCAGACATGTCCATGCTCCCGATCGCGTACCGACGTCGAGGTCGGCTGGTGCGCGGAGTGGCCGGAATCCACGATGCCACCGACTGCCATTCGGGACAAGGGGGAACCGTCATCGACGATGGCCGCCTCGTGCCCAGTGCGCGGCCGGGGCGCGCCGACCCCGGAGCCGCGACTGTCACGGCTCGCGCGGGTGGTGGATGCTCGATCGCATGATCTCCTCCACGCACGTCAGCACGCGCGCCACGGCCGCTCCCGAGCTCACGCCGATCCCGAAGATCCAGGGGTCCGGCACCGCGTCGCCGCTGCTCGACAAGCCCGTGACGACGTCCGGCGTGGTCATCGGGATCGGCTCCTACACCGACAAGCAAGGGACGATCCATCAGGAGTTCTACGTGCAGGACCCGAAGGGTGACGGGAACGCGAAGACCTCCGACGCCCTCGTTGCTCGGCCAGCCGGAAGCGTAGATGCGAAGGTCGGACAGGCGATCCTGGTCAGCGGCACGGTCTCCGAATACCACGACATCACCGCGATCGATGGCGCGACCATCACCGCTGACCCCACAGGCGTGGCTGACGCGAAGCTCGCTCCGGCGCTGCTCAAGCTCCCCACCACCGAAGCCGCCGCGGCCAGGTACTACGAGGCGCACGAGAGCATGTTGACCGGCATTGCCGACGCCCTCGTGCTGTCGCCGACCCAGAGCTACGGAACCTTCACGGCGGTCGACGCGGCGACGCATGGGCCCCACAAGGATTTCGACAAGCACGGCCAGACCTCGCACGTCCAGGTGGCCACCGGTCTCGGCGAGCGCGTCGAGGTGGCGACGGGCGACCTGGTGTCGGGCGTCGTCGGCCCGCTCGACCAAGGGCAGGATGCGTACCAGATCCTCCTGCGCGACAAGGTCCAGGTGACCGAGGGGCCGAAGCCCAGCGCCGTGTGGGGCGACCTCGACGGCGATCGAACCATTGACGACGGCGACCTGGCCGCGATCAAGGCCCGCCAGGGTTCAGCGGCGGTCGGACCCCACGATGCCGCCGACCTCGATGGCAACGGCAAGGTCACCGCAGCCGACACGAAGCTTGCGACGGCCCGTGCGGCGCGCATGGCGAGCACGGCCCCGACCTTCAACGTCGTCAACGTGAACGCCGAGAATTTCTTCGACACCGTCGACGACAAGCACAAGCGCGACACGGTCTCCTCCCCTGCCGAGTTGCAGGCGAAGGTCGCGAGCCTGGCGAAGCTCATCTCCGGTGAACTCGGCGGACCGTCGATCGTCGCGATGGAAGAGGTCGAGAACGCGACCGTGCTCGAGGCGCTCGTCGACGCGCCGGGCATGAAGTCACTCGGCTACAAGTTCGAGGTGCTGCCGGGTCCCGACCTGCGGGGCATCAACACGGCCCTGCTCTACCGCGCCGAGCAGGGCATCACCGTCTCGAACGTGCGGCAGCTCCAGGGCACCTCCGACCTCGGCAAGACCAAGGGTGCCGTGCTGTTCGCGCGGCCGCCGCTGACGATCGACGTCGACATCAAGGGCCCGAAGGGCACCCGTGACGAGCAGCTCACCGTGCTCGTGAACCACTTCATGTCGGCCTACTCCCCCGGCGGCACGCCGACGGAGCCGTGGCGCATCGAGCAGTCGAAGTTCATCGTCGATGCAGCCAACGACCTGCAGAAGGCGGCGCCCGAGCGCAATGTGCTCGTCATCGGCGACCTCAATGCGAACGAGACCTCGAAGCCGATCACGATGCTCTCGGCCAGCGGGTCACCGCTCGAGAACGTCACGGAGCGCTACGTGCCGAAGGGCGAGCGCTACTCGTACACGTACATGGGCTCGGCCGAGCAGCTCGACCACGTCTTCCTCACGAAGCAGGCGGCCGATCGCGTGCAGTTCGCCGGCGTGCACCACGTGCATGCCGACCAGCCGGCACAGGGGTCGGCGCGTCCGACCGACCACGACATCGTCGAGACCCGCATCGAGTTCGCGCCGGCGTCGGCGAAGTAGCCGGCTACTCGTTTCGGTGCTGCCAGCTCGTACCGAGCTGGCCGGGAACTTCCGCGACGTAGCTCGCGGTCGGCCCCGCGAGACCGCCGGCGGCGAGCCCGATCAGCGCCAAGCCGGTTAGCTTCGCGCGGTTGAGCGGGATCTCGTCCATGGCACCCACGGCGAACGCGCCCGCCGTCGTGACGCCCATGAGCCCGAGCGTCCGCAGGTAGTCGAAGGCGTGCTCACTGTCAGCGTTGACCATCGTCGATGCGCCGGTGCTCGCGAGCAGCGCGGCGGCACCGAGGCTCACGGTCGTGAGCGCGGCTGAGCTGGTGCGCTTGCCGATGCCAGCACCGACGGCCGCGGCGCCCATGAATGCGAGCGGCGCGAAGGTCGCGGTCGCCTCGACGTCGCTGAACGATTCGACCCCCTGCTGTTCGAGGCGTGCCTCGGCGGCAGCGGAGGGCAGCGCGGCTCGTGCGGCGAATCCGAGACCGACGCCGGCTGCCGTGCCCGCGCCGAGGCCGAGGAGCTTCGTGGTCGTGCTGAGCGGCCGCGCCGCATCGATACCTGACATGTGTCCGTCCGCGTTCGTCCCTCGCGCGGCGGTGTCCAGTCGCCAGCGCACTCCCCTGGATGTCGGGGGCGCCCGCTGGCCTGTTTCACCGAAGCTTCATCGAACGTTCATCGCGGGTGCGACGCCATCCGGCGGCGGCTCGGTCAGCGACCGCCCGCAGCCGTGTACTGCGTAGCCGGGATCTCGCGACCCTGCGGATCGAAGTAGTGGGTGGCGCCGCTGACCACTCGGGTCTCGTAGGCGCCGGTGCCCGGGATCTCGATCGAGTAGGGCTCGGGCGTGATCGGTCCGCCGGCCATTATCGCCTTGACTTCGTCGGCGCTGAGCGGATAGGTGACCGAGAGCTTCTGCAGGTCGACGGGGTTGAACGAACCGGTGGCTGCCGAATCGCTCTTGAGGGCGTTGACGAGGCGCACGCGTTGCCGGTCGGGGTTCGCGGCCGGGTTGGCGTCGGCGAACTGGAACGCGGTGATCTGCGAGCCCTGGGGCGAGAAGTACGTGGCGATTCCGTTGACGATCCGCGTCTCGTACGCGCCGGTGGCCGGGATGCTGATGCGCGCGTCGGCTGCTCCGCCGCCCGCGGTCACCCCTGCCTGAGCGACGCCGGTCTGACCCACGCCCGACTGGCCGACGTACGCCTGCTTCACGGCGCCGCCACCGACCGCTCCCGTCTGGGATGCGAGCAGGGTACTGATGGCCTGTACTGCCTGGGAGAGCTGGGCGAGCGCCGACTGGATCGTCGATGCTGCTGCGGGTGCTGCCGTTGCGCCGCCGCCGACCGCCGTGGTCGCGGCAGGAGTACCTGCTGCGGGCGTCGTAGCGGGCGCCGTGGGCACCGTGCTCGTTGGTCCTACTGCTCCACACATGATGTCGCCCCGTCCCTGGAGTGAGTCGTACGTCGTCCAACGTACGGTTCCAAGGTAAGCGCATATGGCAGGGCTGTCGAGCGCGCGCCTAGAAGAGTTCGCCGGGCCGCTTCACGTCGATGCCGCTGGCGCCAAGGTGCGCGCGACCGCGGTCGGTGATGATGCGACCGCGCGGCGTGCGCTGGATGAACCCGCGCTGCATGAGGAACGGCTCGTAGACGTCCTCGATCGTGTGCGGCTCCTCGCCGATCGAGACCGCCAGCGTCGACAGGCCGACCGGACCGCCACCGAACTTGCTGAGGATGGTCTCGAGCACGAGCCGATCGATACGGTCGAGGCCGACGTGGTCGATGTCTACGAGATCGAGGGCTTCCTGCGCGATGTCGAGCGTGATGTCGCCCGCATGACGCACCTGCGCGACGTCGCGAACGCGACGCAGCAGGCGGTTGGCGATGCGTGGAGTGCCGCGCGAACGGGAGGCGATCTCGCCGGCAGCCGCGTCGTCGATCTCCAGGCCGAGCAGCTTCGCCGATCGACGGACCACGTCGAGCAGTTCGCTCGCGTCGTAGTACTCGAGGCGCTGCTGGATACCGAAGCGGTCGCGCAACGGCGTGGTCAGTAGCCCGGTGCGCGTCGTCGCCCCGATGAGCGTGAACGGCTCGAGGTCGAGGCGCAGCGTGCGGGCCGCCGGACCCTGGCCGAGCACGATGTCGATCTGGTAGTCCTCCATCGCCGTGTAGAGCACTTCCTCCACGGCGGATGACAGGCGATGGATCTCGTCGATGAACAGCACGTCGTGCGGTCCGAGCGAGGTCAGGATGGCTGCGACGTCGGCCTTCTTCTCGAGCGCCGGACCGCTCGTCGCCTGCATCGTCGACCCGAGTTCGTTGGCGACCACACTGGCGAGGGTGGTGTTGTGGCAGATGATGCCGTTGCCGATGAAGGTGTGCCCGTCGGGCACACTGACGTCGACCGTGTAGGCGTGGCCGGGCTCGATCGACGTGATCGGCTCCCAGGCCAGCTCCACCATCTCGTCGCGGCGGAGCTTGGAGCGCACGCTCCGCACTGCGAGGGCGCGATGGTCGTGCATCGTCTCGCGCACCAGGGCGCGTCCGCGCTCGGCCGGGTCGACCTCCGCGACGGTGACCGACTCGATCTGGATGCGACCGGTGTTCTGGATGCGCACCCGCTCGATGTCGTCAGACATCGAACTCCCGCGGCGGTAGTTCTCCGCGGTCTCCTCTGCGCCGAGTGCCACGAGCACGCCCGCTGCCGTCAGGCCGAAGCCCACGTCGCCGGCGCGCTCGTCGCGGGCCGCGGCAACGGCCTGTCCGAACTCGCTCGTGTGATGGGCGCGTTCACGTGCTCGTAGGCGCTCGTCCGCGTCATTCGGCTCGTTGCCATGGTGGTGCTGCTCGTAGTCCGCTTCCTGCTCGTAGGCATGGTCGAGGTCTGACGGGTGCACGAGGTCGAAGTTCGCTGGCTCCGAACTCGCGCGCAGCGACCAGCCACGATCGCTCGGAGCGATCGTCGACTCGATGCCGAAATTGGCCAGCAGGAGCTGGAGGTGCGCCACTGCCAGGCGCTCGGCGTGTGCGAACGCCGGTGCGTGCTCCACACCCCAGAAGAGCCCGCGGATGAATTC
Organism: Thermoleophilia bacterium; assembly: GCA_025964405.1. Lineage (GTDB taxonomy): Bacteria > Actinomycetota > Thermoleophilia > Gaiellales > SKUG01 > JAGQUL01. Next base: position 10,757 of record JAOPYW010000245.1, read on the forward strand.
CGCCACGAGCATCCTGGGCGCGCGGTAGATGACGTCGGGGAGACCGGCGAACCCGGTGCGCTCGAGCCCGAGGCCGGCGAGGAAGGTCGACATGCGCGGGCTGCGTGCGCCCCAGCGCTCACCCATGGGGCCGGCGCCGAAATCCTCCATGTCGAGACAGAGCGCCTGCTTGGTGAGGCGCACGACCTCCGCTGCGCGGGCGGGGTCACGCGTGACGAAGACGATGCCGTCGCCACCGGGCGAGATACGTCCACCGTCGAGCAAGAGCCCGAGCAGGCGCGCCAGTTCGGGGGTCAGCTCGTCGGGTGCATGCGCGGGATCGCGCAGGCTCGGCATGCCGACGCCCTCCACGTGCAGCTTGGTCGTCGAACCGAAGACCTGCGCCCCGAGCCGCACGGCGACCTCGTCGCCGTGCTTGAGCTCGCCCAGGCGCCGGAACTGCAGGCGCCGGTTCGCGTCGCGCACGAGCAGCGGATGGTTGGGTGTGCCCTCGACCCGGTAGCCCGAACGCGTCGTGACCCGCAACGTCGGGCCGTCGCCGTTGTCGTAGAAGTAGTCGGCCGTGCGCACGCCGTAGAGGCCCGCGATCGGGCGCGTGATCGGCTGCCAGCTCTCGCCACCTACCTGCCCGAGCGCGCCGATCGGCTCCATGCCATGGGTGGTGAACACCATGGTGTCGGGCGTCACGCACTTGCCGAGCCCGGGAGGTCCGGCGAACAGCGCGTGGTCGAGCGCCTCACCGCGATGCCGAGCGGCGTCGATGAACACCTGGAGCTGCTCGCGCACGCGCTGCTGGCCCACGAACTCCGACAGCAGCTTCGGACGCAGCGAGCGGTCGAGCTCGTCGTCGCGCACCTTGTCGGTGTCGGTGATCGGGCTGCGCACGGGCGAGGCCTCGCCGCGCGCGCCCAGCTCCCCAGCCGCACCGGTCAGGCCGGGGATACCGGGCTTCATGCCGAAGTCGAGGTCACTCATGCTCGGGTCGCCTTCGTCTTGAGCGCCTGCTTGACGCGCTGGCTCGAGGTTGCGTCGTCGTCGGTGGTCGCGAGCGCGGCCTCGGCCTCGGGGATGCTCATGCCGAGGCCCACGAGTGCTTC
>JAOPYW010000252.1 GCA_025964405.1 Thermoleophilia bacterium
AGCTCGGTACCGACACGCTCGGCTGGACCGTCTTCGAGCCCGCCGCGCAGTTCAAGGGCGACATCGCCCGCGGCCTGCTCTACTTCTACACGCGCTACAACCCGTCGCGCACCAACAAGTTCACCGACAAGGACTTCATCCACGAGGTGCCGACGCTCATCAAGTGGGCCAAGGAAGATCCGGTCGACGCCTCCGAGATCAAGCGCAACGACGTGGTGCAGAAGTTCCAGGGCAACCGCAACCCGTTCGTCGACCACCCCGAGTTCATCGACGCGGTCGACTTCCTCGCGGTCACCAAGCAGCGCTGATCGACATGGCGACTGCGCCCCGCGCATCGCATGCAGGAGCACCTCGCATGAATCGCCCCCTGGCGTTCATCGGGGTGCTCCTCGTCGTTGCGGCCCTCATCGCCGCGACCCTCGTCGACCAGCTCGGCGCGCCGCCGTTCGACCGCTGGATCACCCTGCACGTCGACCGCTGGCGTGACCCGTCGCTGTGGGGAGCTGTCTTCCGCGCCGCGAGCCGATACGGATACGGCACCTGGCTCATCCCGGCCTCCGTCGCGCTCGGCGCCGTGCTCGCGATCGCGCGACGGTCGCTGCGCGCGGGGCTGCTGCTCGTCTTCGCCAACCTCGCAGCGACGCTCTGCAACGCGGTGCTCAAGGAGCTCTTCGACCGCCCCCGACCGCAGTTCGAGCAGTTCGCGCCCACGAGCGGCTTCTCGCTCCCGAGCGGGCACTCCGCGTCGAGCGCGGCCCTCGCGGTGGCGCTCGTGCTCTCGCTGCGTCCCGGCCGTGCGCGCCGGGTGGTGCTCGTGCTCGGCGTACTGTTCGCGTTCGTCGTGGGCCTGTCACGCGTCGTGCTCGGCGTGCACTACACGACCGACGTCGCGATCGGGTGGGCCGAGGGCGCCGGCGTCGCGCTGCTCATCGCGTCGGTGACCACGGCGCGCGCACCGCTCCCCAGCATGCGCAGCATCACTCGCGGGTCGCACGCGAAGCGCTAGGCTGACACGCATGTGTGGTCGCTACCAGCTCGCGCTGCCCGGACGCTCGCTCGCCGCCTACCTCGACGCGCACCTCGGTGCGATGTCGCACCTGGCCGAACCGACGTGGAACGCCGCGCCGAGCCAGGCGCTTCCGGTCGTTGCGCTCGCGCCGTCGGGGGAGCGGGTGCTCGAGATGGCGACCTGGGGGCTGACGCCCGCCTGGGCTCGCCAGCCGGGGCGTGATCCGTGGAAGCCGCTCATCAACGCGCGCGCCGAGACGGTCGCGACCAAGCCCGCCTTCCGCACTGCACTGCGCCAGCGCCGCGTGCTCGTGCCGGCGACCGGGTTCTACGAATGGGTGGGGCCGCCCGGCAACAAGGCGGCCCACGCGATTCGGGTGCAGGGTGACGTGGTCGACTTCGAGACCGGCGAGATCGGCGGGCGTGCGGCGGCGATCAGCGAGACGGCCGTGCCGTTCCTGATGGCGGGCATCGCCGAGGTCTGGGTCGACGCCGACAACGTGCCGAGCCTCAACTATGCGGTGATCACGACGACGGCGAACGAACTGGTGCACCCGATCCACGCGCGCATGCCGGTGATCCTCGAGGGCGAAGATGCCCGGCTGTGGCTCGATACCCCGCCCGAGGCGACCGACCTGCTGATGGAGCTGCTGCGGCCGTTCCCGGCGGAGCGCATGGAGGAGTGGGAGGTGCCGCGCGACGTCAACAGCGCGCACAACGACGGCCCGCACCTCGTCACGCCGGCCGGCCTGTTCTAGGCGGGCGAGCGCCGCGCCGGCGCACAGGTACCGCTGATTCCGGCGGTGCGGCTCGTTTGCTCGCCCCCTGCCCGGGGAGGTGGAGGGAAACCCCCACGACGACAGGAGCCACCATGGGCGAAGGTACGATCGACAAGCTGAAGGGCCGCGCGAAGGAGACCGCCGGCGCCGCGACCGACAACGACGAGCTGCGCGCGGAGGGTCAGGTCGACCAGGGCAAGGGCGGCCTCAAGGACAAGGTCGACGACGTCGCCGACAAGGTCAAGGATGCGATCGACTGACATCGCGCACCCGACGTCCCGCGCTGCGCGGCATGGTGCCGCGCGCGCACGAACGGCCCTGCTTCGGCGGGGCCGTCGTCGTTGGGGTGTGACGCGCCCGGCGCGCGATTCGCACGACGCTGGGATGCGCGCATCGCAGCTCGTGCGATGCGCGCATCCCAGACTCGCGTGCGATTCGCACAAAGTGTGCACCAGGTGCCATTTGTGGCACATGGTGCACACTTTGCGGCAGTGTCATCGCCGACGACCCGTGTGCAGACGTCAGGCCGTGCTCGGGCGCTCCCGGCCGCGAATCACCAGCACGTTGGCAACGCCCCGCGCCCGAGCCTGCGGAGCTGCGGTGGCGGTGCGCCCGGCCAGCGGCTGCGACGGTCGGACCACCCGCAGCCTCGGGGTGCACGTCGGATGCCGAAGCTCGGCGACGGGCACGAGCCTGTCGGCCGGAGCGGTGGCGGCCGTGCAGGGAGTGCTGCCGACGGCGGCTGGCGCGTCGCGCCACGTGCCCCGCTGGTCGCTCGGCACGGCGGTCAGCCGCACGCCCAGGTTGGCGGCCAGGGGGATGAAGAACACCAGGGTGGCGAGTACGACGGCTCTCATGCTCCCACCGTCGGCGTTCGGGGGCCCGTGCGGCCTCGCCCTCGGCGCGTGCGCTGCTCCCCCGATCGGGGCCCAACTCGCCGGTCGGACGCCCGTTCATGATCGGGGCCCGACGCCCTCGCTGCGCCCCGAACGTCGACGGGCCCCGCGATGCGGGGCCCGTCTGCAGTTGCCGAACAGGGATTCGAACCCCAACTTTCCGCTCCAGAGGCGGACGTCCTACCGTTAGACGATTCGGCACCGTCTGAGGGCAGGATACCCCGTGGCGGAGTGCCGCGCAAGATCACGAGCGACACCCGCTCGGAGCCGTCACATGAGCGAATCGCTTCGAACTCAGCCGAAGGTCGTGGTGGCGATGTTCGTCTTGAACATGCGCGTGTCCTCGCCCTGCTGCGCGGCCGGAGCCTGCGCCGCGACGCTCTCGAGCACGGCCTGGTCGGCAGGGTTGACCTCGTAGGTCGCGAAGACGTTGTCGCCCGCCGACGGGTACGCGCTCAACACGAGTCCGTCGGGCGCCAGTGACACCTTCACCTCCGACACGCCGTACGCGTCGGCCTGGGCGTCGGGCAGCTCGTAGTCGATCATGCGCGTATCGCGCACCTCGTTGCGGATGGTGCCCTTCTGGATCGCGTCGGTCATCACCTTGGTGACGTCCTGCTCGGTCATGCTCGGCTCGTTGAGCGCGTGCTTCACCGGCCAGTAGGTCGTCGACCGCTTGCCACGCAGGCTCGGGTCGCCGTTCACGTGCACGTCGAGGATGTGCTGCAGGCGATCGGTCGGCAGGTAGACCTGGTCGCCGCGCGAGTTCTTCGTGTAGATCGCGAGCCCGTTGGCCGAGGGCAGCTGTCCTGCCGACGACTTGGCATCGCCGAGGCCGACGTCCTCGCCGAGGAAACCGGGTGCTGCTCCCAGCTGCTTGAGCGCCTTCGCGGCGTCCTGCAGCGGCTCGGGTGCGAGCGGTGAGTTGCCGCCGTCGAGGTCGCGCGCCGCCTTCATGGGCGCTGCATCCTTCTTGGGCGTCGTGCGCGGGGCATCCGCGTCGCGCTTCGGTACGAGGATCTGTGCGATGCCCGGCGCGTACACCGTGGCGCCCTGGCTCAGCAGGCGCTGCGCGACCGGCGATGCGTTCGCGGGTACGTTCGTCGCAGGCGACGTGGCCGGCTGCGTTGCCGGCTTGACGGCAGGTGCGGGCGCGAGATTGGCGAGACCGCCCTGCGCGCCACTGACTCCGAAATTCGACATGTCCCACCTCCCCCTCAGAAGGCCGTGCTTCCCGGATGCTGCGAAGGCCCCTCAGCCCTGCTGCATCCCGTCCCGTCGACGCGGTGTCATCCCTGAACACTCCACGCGTCAGGTTCCAACGTACGACGGTACTCACGATCGGTCAACCGGAAATCGACTGCCAATCGCCCGTATCTCGGTAGGGGAGCTGACGCGGAACCGCAATCGGGTGTTCTGAGAGCGGCCCGCGTGCTGGCGAGTGGTGGCCACCGCGTGGCCGTAGTCGACGCGTTGCGCGCCTGATCGACGCGCACACGCGCAACGAGTCGGGACCCCCGCCGAAGCGAGGGTCCCGAGAAACGGTGAGGTGTGGGTTCAGCGTGGAGCTAGTACGCCATCCATCGGTACTGCGTGGAGATCTTGTCGTGGCTGTCCCAGCAGTAGCGCTTCATCTGCGACTCGCGGCCGCCCGAGGATGCCGTGCGGTAGGCGCCCGTGCTCTTCCAAGTCGTGCAGCCTGGCGTGGAGGCGTTCGCCGGTGCGGTGGCTACGACGAGGCTGGTGGCGACGATGGCCGCGAAAGTGGACAGGGCGGTGAGGGAGAGGGCTGCTCGAGACATGGGGGCTCCGATTGCAAACGGGTTGGTATGCTCTAAGGTACTGCGCCCTGACTTGCTCGTCAAGGTGCATTCTCGGTGGAGGAACAGCGCCGCTCAGGTCTCGCTGAGGCGCGATTCGATCGTGGTCTCGGGGTCGTCGGCGCCGCCGGTCCACGTGCCGTAGAGCCCGGCGTAGAAGCCGCCGACGGCGAGGAGTTCCTCGTGGGTTCCCTGCTCGGCGACGCGCCCGTCGTCGATCACGAGGATGCGATCGGCGTCACGGATGGTGGAGAGGCGATGCGCGACGATGAAGGCCGTGCGACCCTTCGTCAGCGCCTTGAGGCCGTCGGCGAGCCGCAGCTCCGTCGCGACGTCGACGCTCGAGGTCGCTTCGTCGAGCACGAGCAACGGGGGGTCGGTGAGCATGGCGCGCGCGAACGCCACGAGCTGGCGCTGGCCCGCGCTCAGTCGCGAACCGCGCTCCCCGACATCGGTGTCGTAGCCATGCTCGAGTTCGTCGATGAAGTAGTCGGCGCCCACGGCCTCGGCCGCCGCGCGCACGCGCGCCTCGTCGGCGTCAGGCTCGCCGTAGCGGATGTTGTCGCGCACGGTGCCGGCGAAGAGGAAGCCCTCCTGCGGCACGATGCCCATGCTGCGGCGCAGCCAGCGCTGCTCCAGCTGGCGCAAGTCGACGCCGTCGAGCGTGACCGAGCCGGTGGTGGGGTCGTAGAAGCGCGAGAGCAGTTTCACGAACGTCGACTTGCCGGCCCCGGTGTGGCCGACGAGCGCGATCGTCTCGCCCGCGCTGACCGTAAGGTCGACGTCGTGCAGCACCTCGGGGCCGTCGTCGTCGTAGCGGAACCCCACGTGGTCGAAGGCCACGGCGCCGCGCACCGCAGGGAGCGTGAGCGCGTCGGGCGCGTCGAGGATGGTCGGGCTCATCTCCATCACGCCCATGATCTTGTCGAGCGCCGCCATCGCGGAGAGGAAGGTGGCGTAGAACTGCGACAGCTGCTGGATGGGGTCGAAGAAGTTCTCGAGGAAGAGGATGAACCCGAAGAGGACCGTGACGTCGACGATGTCGTCCTGGGCGAGGATGCCGCCATACCAGAGCACGATGCCGGTGCCGATCGCCGCGAGCAGTTCCACCCCGGGGAAGTAGGCGGCGGAGAGGTAGATGGTCTCCATGTTCGCCTTGCGGTAGTGCACGTTCGTGCGCTCGAACTCCTCGGCGGCGCGTTCCTCGGCCGCGAACGCCTGCACGACGCGCATGCCCGCGAGGCTCTCGGCGAGGAAGGCGGTGACGTGTGCCATTCGCTCGCGCGTTCGGCGGTAGGCGCGGGCGGAGTAGTAGCGGAAGGCGATCGTCGCGCCGAGCATCACGGGGAAGATGACGTTGACCGCCAGCGCGAGGTGCCAGTCGAGCGCGAACAGGTAGGCCTCGATGAGCACGAGGGTCAACAGGTTGACGAACACCATGAACACGCCCTCGGTGACGAGCTGGGCGAGCGCCTCGATGTCGTTGGTGAGGCGCGAGATCACGGTGCCGGTGCGCTGGCGCGAGAAGAAGTCGAGGCCTTGGCGCTGCACGTGCGCGTAGAGCGCGGTGCGCAGGTCGTTGACGACGCGCACGCTCCAGATCGAGAGGTAGGTCTGGAGCGTCGTCGCGGCCCACCCGAGCACGACGGCGGCGGCGACGAGGCCGAGCCAGAGGTTGACGGCGTGGAAGTCGACGGTGCCGGCCGAGCCGCCGTTCTCACCGAATCCCTTCGCGATCGCGTGCTTGAGCAGGTAGAAGACCGAGGTCGCCGCGACGGTCGCCACGATGGCCGCGATCACGCTCATCACGAACGCGCGCTTGTGTGGCCGCACGAAGGAGGCGAGGTAGCGCAGGCGCCGCGCGCTGACCTCGCGGGTCGGCAATGCGACCGAGTTGTCGGAGACCGTCTCGCCCGATGCGGGGCCGGTGGAGGCGCCGCTCATACGGGCTCCCCTTCCGGCCGCGACGGCTCGTGTGCCTGGTCGAGCAGGAACTCGCGGCGTGCCGCCTTCTGCTCGAACACGAGCTGGTAGGTCTGGTTGCGTGCGATCAGCTCGTCGTGGGTGCCGACGTCCTCGATGCGACCCTCACGCATGACGACGATGCGATCGGCGAGCGCGATCGTCGACGGGCGGTGGGCGATGATGATCGTGGTGCGCTTGCGCGACGCCGATCCGAGGGCGTCGGAGATACGGGCCTCGACCTCGCTGTCGACCGAGGCCGTCGCATCGTCGAGGATGAGCACCTGCGGGTCGACCACGAGCGCGCGGGCGATCGCGAGGCGCTGGCGCTGCCCACCCGACAGCGTGAGGCCGCGTTCGCCGACGACGGTGTCGACTCCCTCCGGCAGCCGCTCCACGAACCCGCGCGCCTGGGCTGCGTCGATCGCGCGCCACACGTCGTCGTCGGTCGCGCCCGGGTTGCCGTACCGCAGGTTGTCGCGAATCGACGCCGAGAACAGGAAGGGCTCCTGGTCGACCAGGCCGATCGACCGCCGCAGCTCGTGCAGGTCGAGCTCCCGCAGGTCGACCCCGCCGAGCAGCACCCGCCCGACCTCGGGGTCGTAGAACCGTGGCACCATCGAGGCGAGCGTGGTCTTGCCGCACCCGGTGGGCCCGAGCAGCGCGATCGTCTCACCTGGCTGGATCTCGAGCGTGACGTCGTCGAGCACGCGGCGCCCCGCCCGATAGCCGAAGCTGACGCCCTCGAATCGCAGCCCGCTGCCCGTCTCGGGGTCGTGCGGCACCGCCGTGGGGTGCTCCGCCGCCGGGATGCGGTCGTCGGCGTCGAGCAGGTCCCACAGGCGCTGCCCCGATGCGGTCGCACGCTGCGCGCGGTTGAGCAGGCCGCCGATGATGCGCAGCGGGCTCGTGAGCATGAACACGTACCCGTAGAACGCGACGAACGAGCCGAACGTCATCGAGCCTGAGTTCACCGACCGGGCCGCCACGTACACGATCACGAGCACGGTCAGCTGCGGGATCAGGTCGTAGAGCGGCTGGTACCTCGCCCGCACGATCATGGCGCGGCGCTCCTGCTGCACGACGTCCTGCGTCAGCAGTCGGAACCGCTCGATCTCGCGATCCTCCTGCCCGAACGCGCGAACGACACGGGCCCCGACGATCGTCTCCTCGCCGTGCGCGGTCACGAGCGCGAGCTTCTGCTGTGCCTCCTTGAGGATCGGATGCGAGCGGCGCGAGAAGCGCACGCTCAGCACCACGATGAGCGGCATCATCACGTAGACGATCACGGCGAGCCGCGGCTCGACGAACCAGAGCACGATCGGTATCGCCACGATCTTCGCGGAGTGCTGGAAGAAATACGTCAGGCCGTAGCCGAGGAAGAACCGCACCTGCGTCACGTCACTCGTCACGCGCGACAGGAGCTGGCCCGTCTGCTGCGTCGCGAAGAACCGGAACCCGAGCCCCGACAGGTGCACGAACAGCTTGTCGCGCAGGTGCTGCTCGATGCCGAGCGAGATGAGGCCCGACACCACGCGGCGGGAGGCGCTGATGATCGCGACGGCGAGCGCCGCTCCCACGAGGAGGAGGGCATCCGTCGAGATGTCGTCCCAGTTACGGTCCTTGATGTCGTCGATCGCGCGACCCATCAGGAACGGTCCGAGCAGGCCGAGCGCGACCATCACGTAGGCGAGGGCGAAGCTGGTGATCACCTGCCGCTTGAAGGGCCGCCAGAAGCCGAGGAGGCGGCGAAATGCCTTCCAACCGCCGTCGGGCGCGGTGGGCAGGGGTGTCGTGCGGGGCGGGGCAGTCGTCATCAGCGACGGTAAGCCTCGCAGGTCAACGGGTACGGTGCCTGCGATGACCTTTCGCAAGCTCACAGCCGTTTTCTGTATGGCCACCCTTGCAGTGCTGGGGAGCTGCGCGACGGTCGCAGTGGCCGTGGCGGCAGGCGCGACCGACCTGCCGTCGCCCCCCGGCATCCCTGCGCCGCCCACGACCGAGTCGGTGCGTGACCGCGCCGCGCAGGCCGCCGAGGACCGTGCCCGCGCCGAGGGCCGCAGCCGAGTCGAGGCGGCTCGTTCGACCACGTGGCAGCGGGCCGTCGACGAGGCGAAGCAGCCTGACTTCGGCAAGCTCCTCGCACCGCGCCCGCTGGCGCTCGTGGTCGGCTTGGCATGGCTCCTGCTCGCGACGCGCCACAAGTGGCGCACGCGACGGCGCCACCACACGGCGTAGTCAGCCCGGAGCGAAGACCGGATCGCGATCGATGAGCTCGATGAGCCGCACCCAGACCTCACTACGCGTGGGGAAGGGTGCGACGCAGTGGCGCAGCTGCTCGAGCGGCACCTTGCCCACGATCGCGATGGTGGCGGAGTGGAGGAGGTCGGCGATGTCAGGCGCGACGAGCGTCGCGCCCACGATGCAGCGTGAGTCGACGTCGACCACGAGCCGCGCGAAGCCCTCGGCGCCGCGTCCGTAGAACGTTCCCGCTGCCGTCTGCTGCGGATCGCGGTCGTAGGCGCGCACGTCGAGCCCCGCCCGCTTCGCCGACGCGAGCGTGTGCCCGACGGCCGCGAGGTGCGGTTCGGTGTACATGACCCGGGGCGCCGAGACCGAGTCGTCGACGCACTCGGTCGGGATGCCGAGCGCGTTGCGCGCCGCGACCTTCGCCTGGTAGGCCGCGGCGTGCGTGAAGGGGGCGCGGCCGTTGACGTCACCGACCGCGAACAGCCACTGCAGGTCGGCGCCGAGGTCCATGCAGTCGCGCACCTCGAGGTAGCCGCGCGCGTCGGGCGTCACGCCCACCGTGTCGAGCCCGAGGTCTTCGGTGTTGCCCTGCCGGCCGCTCGCCACGAGCAGCTCCTCGGCCTCGAGCACGTCGCCGCTTGCGAGGGTGGCACGCACGACGCCGTCGGCGCCGCGCTCCACCCGCGACACCTCCTCACCGCAGCGCGCCACGACGCCGGCCCGCTCCATCGCCGCGCGCACGAGTGCCACGGCCTCGGGCTCCTCGCGATCGAGCAGTTCTTCCTTGCGCTCGACGATCGTGACCTCGCTGCCGAGGGTCGCGAAGGCCTGCGCGAGCTCGACCCCGATCGGGCCGCCGCCGAGGATGATGAGGCGTGGCGGGATGGTCTCCGTCGTCGTCGCTTCGCGATTGGTCCACGGGCGGGCGTCGGCCAGCCCCTCGATCGGCGGCATCGCCGCGCGGGTGCCGGGGGCGAGGATGACCGCACGCTCGGCGAAGAGCTCACGCCGCGACCCGTCGGCCGCTTCGAGCTCGACGCGGCGTTCACCCGCGAGCCGCGCGTGCCCGCGCAGCACGGTGACGCCGATGCGTTCGATGCGCTCGGTGTGCGACGAGTCATCGAGGGCGTGGATGATGTCGTCGCGCCGCCCGAGCACGGCCTCGATGTCGAGTGCGCGTCCGTCGAGCGCCTCGGCCACGCCGGCGGTGCGCGACCCTTCGCGCCAGACCTGCGCGGGCCGCAGCAGTGCCTTCGAGGGCATGCATCCCCAGTAGGGGCATTCACCGCCCACGAGCTCGCGCTCGATGAGTGCAACTCGCGCGCCCGCGCGCGCGAGGGTCGCTGCACTGGCCTCGCCGCCGGGTCCGGCGCCGATCACGATCACGTCGAAGTCGAGTTCGGTCATGGTGACGGTCCTGCCCGCAACCGGTCGCCGCGTCACAATGACCGCATGGCACTGCCCCGCGACCCCGGCACCTACGACGAAGGCGAGCTCGAGACGAGCATCGTGCGTGGGCGCCTCGACGTCGGGCTGCTGCGTGCCCGCGCCTGGTGTGACGACCCGCAGGCGATGTGCATGTACGCAGACTGGCTCCTGCACCGCGCGACCACCGAGGTGTCGGGGGAGCTGGCACTCGACGACGTGGCCGAGGCGCGTGCGTGGCTGCAGCGTGCGGTCGCGACCGGGTCACGCAGGGCCGCCGGCATGCTCGGTGACGTGCTGCTCGACCACGCGCGCCTGCCCGACGACCGGCGTGCGGGCGCGTCACTCCTGCGCGGGGCCGCCTCCGGCGGCGACG
>JAOPYW010000257.1 GCA_025964405.1 Thermoleophilia bacterium
GGTCGCCGCCGCCGGAGCCGCCACGACCGCCGCCACCGGAGCCGCCGCGATTGCCGCCGCCACCCTGGCCACCGCTGCGGGGGCGATCGCCGCCACCGCTCCGCGGACGATCACCACGGTCGCCACCGGAGGGCTTGCCCTCGCGAAGCTCGACCGGGTTGCCCTGCGGATCCTTGATGAGCGCGAGTGCGATGCGGCCGCGGACGCTGTCCACTTCCACCACCTGCACGCCGACGACGTCACCCTGCTTGACGATGTCCTCGACCTTCTCGACACGGTCGGGACCCATGCGGCTGACGTGCAGCAGGCCATCGGTGCCACGCTTGAGCTCGACGAATGCGCCGAACTCCGCGATCTTCACGACGGTGCCTTCGAACTGCTCGCCGACCTCGATCTCCTTGGTCATGCTCTCGATGGCCTGGGCCGCGTCGATCGCCGACTGCTTGTTGACGCCGTAGATCTGGATCGTGCCGTCTTCCTGGATGCCGATCGAGACCGTGTACTCCTCCTCGAGTCCGCGGATCGTCTCGCCACCCTTGCCGATGACCATGCCGATCTGATCGGTGTCGATCTTCACGACCTGGATGCTCGGGGCGTTCTCGTTGATCTCCTCGCGCGGCTCGGAGATGGTCTCGGCCATCTTGTCGAGGATCGCGAGGCGGGCCTCCTTGGCCTGCTGGAGCGCCGACTTCAGGAGGTCGGTGGTCACACCGGTGATCTTGATGTCCATCTGCAGGGCGGTGATGCCCTCATCGGTGCCGGCGACCTTGAAGTCCATGTCACCGAGGTGATCCTCGGCGCCCTGGATGTCGGTGAGGATGATGTGGTCGTCACCCTCGACGATCAGGCCCATTGCGATACCCGCAACCGGCGCCTTGATCGGCACGCCGGCGTCCATCAGCGCGAGGGTCGATCCGCAGATCGAGCCCTGCGACGAGGAGCCGTTGGACTCGAGAGTCTCCGACACCACGCGAATGGTGTACGGGAAGGCCTCGAGGTCGGGCAGCACCGGAACCAGCGCACGCTCGGCGAGCGCACCGTGACCGATGTCACGACGCTTCGGTCCGCGCATGAAGCCGGTCTCACCCACCGAGAAGGGCGGGAAGTTGTAGTGGTGCATGTAGTAGCGGTTGCTCTCGAGCGACAGGTCGTCGATGCGCTGCTCTTCCTTGGTGGTACCCAAGGTCACGACGCTGAGGATCTGCGTTTCGCCACGGGTGAAGAGCCCGCTTCCGTGGGTGCGCGCAGTGACGCCGACCTCGGTGCGGATGTCGCGGATCTCCTTCTCGGAGCGTCCGTCGGGACGTCGCTTCTCGACCGCGATCTTCTTACGCACGAGCGACTTGTAGGCCGCGGCGAACGCCGTCTTGAGCGTGGTGCGGGTGAAGTCGTCGTAGCCACCCTCGACGCCGCCCGGGAAGGGCAGCTGGATGTCGGCAAGGATGCGCTTCTGGAGGATGTCCTTCTTCGCGGCCTTGAGCTCCTTCGAATCCTGCTCGTAGTCGGAGAACTCGCGGAGCGGATCGGCGAACTGTGCCTCGATCGCGGCCTTGGTCTCGTTGACCTGGACCTCGCTGAGGACGATGGCGAGGGTGAGCTCTGCGCGGGTGCGCTGCTCGATGTCGCTCTCCTCCGACTGGATCGTGATCGCCGGTGAGGCGTCATCGACCAGCGTGTCGGTCACGAAGGCGGACGCGGCAACGAGGCCGTCGTTCTTCACGACTTCGCGGATGCGGTCGGCGTAGCGGCTGCGGAAGTCGTCGATGACGGCCTCGGTCGTCCACTTGAACTTGCCGACCTTGTCGGCGAGCTCCACCTGCGCGGCGATGACCTTCTTGATCGCCTCGTGAGCGAGCTCGAGTGCCTCGACGAGCGTGTCCTCGTCGACGACCTTCGCACCGGCCTCGACCATGGTGATGGCCTTGGCGGTACCGCAGACGATCAGGTCGAGCTTGCTCTCGAGCTGGTCGACCATGGTCGGGTTGATGACGAGCTCGTCGTCGATCAGGCCGACGCGCACGGCGCCGATCGGACCGAAGAACGGGAGCTGCGACACGAGCAGGGCAGCGGAGATGCCGTTGATCGCGAGGATGTCGTAGGGGTTCTCCTTGTCGGAGCTCACCACGGTCGCGATGCAGTGCACGTCGTTGCGGAAGTTCTTGGGGAACAGCGGGCGGATCGGGCGATCGATCATGCGAGCCGTGAGGATCGCCTTCTCGCCGGATCGGCCTTCACGACGGAAGAAGCCGCCGGGGATCTTGCCTGCTGCGTAGCTCTTCTCCTCGACGTCGACCGTCAGGGGGAAGAAGTCGGTGCCCGGGCGCGGCTGTGCTGCGCCGGTAGCGGTGGCGAGCACGGTGGTGCCGCCCTGGGTCACGAGCACGGCGCCGCCGGCCTGCTTGGCAAGGCGTCCCGTCTCGAACGTGATGTCGGCGGAGCCGACCGAGACCGACACGGTGGTCGGTTCCATGGTGAGTGTGGCCATGTGTTGAGCGTTCCTCTTCTACGTCGGTCCTGCCGCCGGCCCGGTGCCCGCGCGCAGGATGCATCTACCGCGGCCCTGCTTCCGAGCAGGACATCCGGGTGATGGCTTGGTGAGCGACGACCGCCTCATGCGGTGTCCCCGGATCCAGTCCGGGCCGATGGCTCGTTCCCATGTGGGAATGCGAACCGTCTCGTGAGCGATTCTAGTGGAACGGGCCCCGCCGTGCACGATCGCGTCGGATGCACGGTGCCATGCGGGTTTTCGACACTCCGCCTGAAGACGCGAACGGCCCCGACGCGAAGTCGGGGCCGTTCGGCGAACCTCAGTGCGTTCGGTCTGCGTGCTACTTGCGCAGGCCGAGCGTCTTGATGAGCGCGCGGTAGCCCTCGAGGTCCTTCTTTGCGAAGTAGTCGAGCAGGCGGCGGCGCTGGCCCACGAGCATGAGCAGTCCACGACGTGAGTGGTGGTCGTGCTTGTGCGTCTTGAGGTGCTCGGTCAGGTACACGATGCGCTCGGTGAGGAGCGCGACCTGCACCTCGGAGGAACCGGTGTCGGTCTCCGACTTGCCGAACTTCTTGACGATCTTGACGGTGTCTTCCTTGGTCAGCGTCATGCTGGCCCTTTCGCTTGGTGCTGTCACCACGTGATCGCGCTGCCGGCCCGGAGGCGGAGCCCAGTCACGGGTCGTGCCGGTGATCGTATCTGAATCCGGTCGCCGACGCTGCCAGACCTGCGGAGTATTTACGTTCTCCTGACTGGATCGATCGCGGCCGGATGTCGATCCAGTCGAGATGTTCGAAGCCCGCTCCGTTCCCACCTCCGCCAAGCTCGCCGGCGTGCTCCTGCTCCTCGGCATGGCCCTCAACGGGATCATCGTCGCGAACCGCAGCGCTGCGGCCGGGACCAATGTCGACGCGTCATTCCGGCTCGTGCCGGCGGCGATCTGGGGCGTCGCCCTGGTGCTGGCGATCGTGGCCATCGTGCGATTCCGCGGACGCGGACGCCTCTGGCCGGCGTACACCACGCTCGTGGTCATCGCCCTGGCAGTGCTCGCCGTGGTGCCGGCCACCCTCCTGGGCCGCGAGCGCGTCAGTTCGGGCCGCGACGGCACGGCAGCAGGTCGGGAACTCGCCACACGGAACGCCGCGTTCGGACGGGTCGTGGAGGCCTGCTTCGCTGCGCACCCGAACGGCTGCTCCGCCCGCGACCTCGCCACCACTCCGGGTGCCGACCGGTTCCACGTCCGCCTCGACCGTGACTGCTCGGTCGCGCTCGACTTCTGCCTCGACGATCGTGTCGATGGTGGACTCCATTTCGAGCAGGTGTCGCGAGCGGTGCGTGGTGTCGGTCTGCTGCGCATCGCGACCGACTACACGACGACCGGCCGCGTCGACGCCGAGTGCCACTCCCTGCGGACCGATCCGAATCCTGCGCTCGAGCAGGCGGCCTGCGGGCTCGGGCCGACGGGCTCGCAGTCGTTCACGGCGGAGCAGGCGGCGCAGCTCGCCCCGCCCGGCTGACGCACCGGGAACGGCTCCCCCCCGACGGATCCCCCTAGGCAGTTCAGGCGGGAGCGGTACATGCTGGGGCGTTGGCCTGCGCCTGGACACGCACGCCACGGGACCTGGGACGACCACTGTGACGATCGGCGCCATCTCGAGTGCTGCACTGCCGCGCATCGCCGCGCCGGCTGCCTCGACGATCGCCCCGTCTGCACCGACGCTCGCCGACCAGTATCCACTCTCGGGCAATGCGCTCACCGACCGCGTGATGACCGAGCTGCGGAACTCGCGCACCCCCCTGACGCTCGACCAGGCCGTCAGCCGGATGAGCGCCAGCATCAGCTTCGATCCCACGGCGGGCGCGGGACGACAGCCCACTGTGCCGGGCAGCTCGATCGCGATCGACGCCGCGAACGGCTTCGGCGCGGTGTCCAGCGCGCAGGCAGCGCAGCTGTCGACGGCCGACTTCCTCGCACGTTCGCAGTCGGTGATCGCCGCGTCGTACGCCAGCGGCATCGCCGCGGATGCGGACGGCAACATCGACACGTCACGCCTCGGCTCGATGGCCGCCACGCTCCACGCCGACCTGCAGCCCGACGCGAGCGGCATGAACAAGTACGACGCGAAGGTCATGGCCCTCACCACCGAGGCCGCGCAGCTCAAGGCGTCGATGGCAGGTCGCACCGCGACCACGGCCGACCTCGCGGCGCTGTCGCGCAACCTGGTCGAGCAGATGCTCGTGCAGAAGGAGCGCGAGAAGAAGGAGGACCTCCTCAAGCTCGTGATCTCCCTCCTGCTGGGCCAGCTGCCCTCGGGGGTGATCGCGCGACTGCGCGCGGCAGGCATGGGCAACCTCGTCGACCAGCTCATCGAGGCGGCGATCGGTAGCGGCAAGGGCGCATCGAGGGCGCTCATGCGCGCCGTGAAGGATGCCGTGCAGAACCTCGGTGTATCAGTGCACGTCATCGACGAGCACTACACCGACGAGGGCATGCGCGACACTGCGGCCCACCTCGCCCAGACCGCGGTCACGACCGCCGACGGACGCGCCGTGGATGCGCACGGCTCCACCGTCGCCCTGCGCTACGACCCCTCGAACCCGGCGGCCGGCACGGGTGCGGCCTCCGCTCCCGGCGCCCGGGCCGGCGCGACGGATGCCCGGGAGTCGGCTGCGCTCCTGGGTAGGGGCGGCACGCGCGCCTGAGTACGAGCGGCGCGCGCCTGACCATGCACGAAGCGCCGCCCGGAGTGGTCCGATGCGGCGCTTCGAAAACGGCGTGTCACGCGCCGAGAGCGGCTGCCGGGCAGCCATTCGTGCTGGTAGGACCAGCATCCGATGGTGGGCCACGCCCGTCAATCGGGACCCGTCCGCGGGCATGCGAGGTGGGCGTCGGTGGTGGTTGCCGTGTCGGACGAGTGCGGCGCTCGCGCCGCGTCATGCGCGCCCTGCCGCGTAAGTGCTCGCGACCTGGGTCGCGGCGACCGGCGAGTCGAACGTCAGGCTCCCGGCCAGCAGTCGCCGTCGCGCCTCGAGCTGGTCGAGGTCCTCCGCCTGCTGCTGCAGCTTCGTCTTGTTGGCCTGTCCGTCGGGCGTGTCACCGCCCAGGATCTCCCCCACGCGCTGGATCGACTGCTCGATGCGGGTGCGGAGCCGGTTGAGCAGGTCGAGCTGCTCGAGGTCGGCCTGTGCCGCAGCCGGGTCGCTCTGCTGCAGTTCGGTGAGCGCCTTCGTGCGTCGCTCGATGCTCTGGTCGATCTTGGCGATCGTCTCGTGTGCGCCCTGCAGGTAGCCGGCGCCGTTCGACAGCACCCGGGAAGCACCGGTGTCGTTGGTCGGCGCGCCTGCCGCGGCGATGGAGTTCATCGAGCCACGCATGGGGCCCAGCAGGTCACTGCCCGAGAACGAGGAGATGGAGGTCATGTTCGGCGATCCTTCCGAGGGGGTGCAGGTGCCGGGCATGGGGCCCGACTAGTCTGCAAGGCGGCGCGGGTCTCAGCTCCGACCGGCGGCGTAGATCGATGCGACGGCAGCTGCCTGTTGTGGGTGGGGCGCGACCGGTGCTGCTGGTGCATGGTCGGCGCGGGAGATCGGTGCTGCCTGCGTGGCGTGGTGGGCGGCCTGCGCCATCGACACCTGCGGGGCCTGGTGCGGGGCGACCGGCTGGCGGTCGAATCCCGTGGCTGACTTCGCGTTCGGGCTGTGGGCGACGACAGGGGAGCCGTGGGCGGCGATGTGGCCGCTGATGCCGGCGATACCCTGTGTCGCGGCGTCGCGCGCTCCGACGACGTTCGCCGGTGCCGAGCCCAGTGCTGCGATTCCACTCATCTGACTTCACCTCCCCTGATGCTGCGTGCCGGACGTGGTTCACGGCTGGTGCGGATTCGGGTGAGGCTGGCGATGCGGCGTGGCGGTGGTGCCAGACCACCTTGCGACAGCTCGGCGAACCGCGCAAGGGGGAACCGACTCCGACACGCCGCGCGGCGCCGGGAGCAGCGTCAGCGCAGGGAGCCGTGGCGCTCGGCCACGCCGCGGAGCACGACCTGCAGGTCGTCGTTCATGCGCTCGATGAGGCCGTCGAGCGAGTCGAAGGTGAGCTGCCCGCGCACGTGCTGCTCGAAGGTGACGTGCAGCAGCTCGCCGTAGAAATCCTCGCCCTCGTACCCGATGAGGTGCACCTCCACGGTGCGCGGCGGGTTCGGGTGGTCGGCCGTGAACTGCGGGTTGGTGCCGACGCTCGTGGCCGCGGGCCACCGCTCGCCGTGGAGCGTCGCGATGCCGCCGTAGACGCCGTCGGAGGGAACGAGTCGCGTCACCGGCACCGCGAGGTTGGCGGTCGGCATGCCGAGCTCGCGGCCGCGTCGCGCGCCGTGCTCCACCACGGCCTCGATGTCGTAGGGCCGACCAAGCAGCTGCTCCGCGTGCTGCACGTCGCCGCCCACGAGGAGTCGGCGGATGCGGCTCGAGGAGACCGCGAGGTCGCCGTCGACGAGCAGGTCGCAGACCACGACCTCGATGCCGCGGTCGGCGCAGAGCGCACGCAGCAGGGTGACGTCGCCGACGGCCCGGTGGCCGAAGCGGAAGTTGTGCCCGACCACGACCGCGGCGGCGTCGAGGCGCGCGACGAGCCACTCGTCGACGAAGGCCTCGGGACTGAGCGTCGAGAAGCGCTGGGTGAAGGGAACCACCTCGACGCGGTCTGCGCCGGCGGCGGTCATGCGCTCGACGCGCTCCTCGATCGAACAGAGCATGGGTGGGGCGCCCCCGGCCACGACCGAACGCGGGTGCGGGTCGAAGGTGGCGGCGACCACGCTGCGGCCGTGCGGCGTCGCGACCCCGCGGGCGAGGTCGAGCATCGCGCGGTGGCCACGGTGCACGCCGTCGAAGGTACCGATGGCGACGACGGACGAGGTGTCTGTGGGCGTGTTCACGGGCGCATCATTCCACGCGCGGCGCGGGCGGGTCGACGAACACGCTCCGCGGTTGCAGCAGCGTGCCGTCGGTGGTCGGCTCGGCCATCGCGACGAACGATCCGTCGGCGTCGACGAGCGCGAGGTGCGGAGCGCCTGCCAGTTCCGGCCGATCGGCGGGGAACGGAAGCCGGGCTCCGAGCCCGACCTGGTCGATGGCGGCGGCGTCGATGGTGAGCCGCGGCACGGCCTCGTCGATGAGGGTCGCGGCGTCGCGCACGTCACTCCAGGTCACGGCGTCGGGCTCGTGCGAGCGGCCGAGCGTGAAGCTGCCCACCTCCGTGCGGCGCAGCGCTTCGCAGAAGGCGTGCTGCCCGACGAGTTCGCCGAGGTCGCGCGCGAGGGCCCGCATGTAGGTACCCGTGCCGCAGCGCACGTCGAGCACGATGCGGGGGCCCCACGCGCGGGGTGACGGGTCGGTGGCGACC
>JAOPYW010000279.1 GCA_025964405.1 Thermoleophilia bacterium
TTGCCCATGCCGCCCACGATCACCATGCAGAGCACGCTGATCGAGATGTAGAACATGAACGAGCTCGGGAAGATCGAGCCGATGCGCGCGCCGTGGTACACGCCGGCCAGGCTGCCGAGCGAGGCACCGATGCCGTACGCCCAGAGCTTCGCGTTGACGCAGTGGATGCCCATCGCCGACGCGGCGGTCTCATCTTCGCGGATCGCCATCCAGGCGCGGCCGAGCTTGCTCCACTGCATGGTGCGCGCGACGTAGAAGCAGATGCCGCAGAGCAGCAGCGCGAGGTAGTACCAAGGCGACAGGTTGAGCGGTCCCCACGTGCCCCAGCCGAGACCCATCGAATTGTCGACCGCGGCGCCGCCCATGCTCGGTGCGTCGAGCCCCGAGATGCCGGCGGTGCCGTTGGTGACGTTGTGGCCGAGGATGTCGTCACCGTTGCGGAAGACGCTCGGGATGATCTCGCCGAAGCCGAGCGTGACGATCGCGAGGTAGTCGCCGCGCAGGCGCAGGGTGGGCGCGCCGAGCAGCACGCCGAAGAGGGCGGTGACGACGGCGGCGATCGGGAAGATGAGCCAGATCGAGACGTGGATGCCGGGAATGCCATGATCCATGCCGCTCATCACGTGCACCTTGATCGTCGAGAACTGCGACGACGCGAGCCACCCGACGCAGTAGGCGCCGATCGCCCAGAAGGCGACGTAGCCGAGGTCGAGCAGGCCGGCGAAGCCGACGACGATGTTGAGCCCGAGCGCGAGCATCACGCTCGTGAGGATGCGGAGCATCGGGTTCATCATCTCGAGCCCGAGCGAGGCGTCGATCATGGGGAAGAAGAGCGCCCCGGCGACGAGCAGCCACGGGCCGAAGCGGGCGGCGGCCGCGCGCAGGTCGGCAGGGCGTGCGGGCGCGGTCACGGGCGCGCGGTCGAGCGCAGGCACGTGCGACGCTGGTGCCGCTGCTGCTCCCACCCGGTCTCCCCCGCTCCTGCTGCACCTCGCGCACTGCGCGAACTCCGCTCCCACGCGGCATGCAGTCGTCCTACCTGCATATCGTCTGAATCGGGGCCGGGGGTTGCACGCGACCCGTTCCTGGGGCCTGGGAGCGGTGCGCGCAGCGCTACGCGTTGATGCGGCCGTTGCCGTCGAGGTCGCTCCTCGACGCCTGCTCGAGCAGCGCCGTGCGGTGCGGGTAGATCTTCGCGAAGGCAAGCGCGCGCACGTGGCTCGCGCCGGCGTCGGGCTGGAACGAGGCGAAGGCCGCACCGTAGTGGCGCTCGCTGAGCAGCAGCCGGAGCGACTCGGCGATGTCTTCGGAGCGGTTGGTCGTGCCGTAGACCGTGACGGCACCCTTCGTGAGGCGCGGCTGGTCATTGCCGAGGTATTCGTGGCCGAAGAAGTGTTGGCGAAGTGTGCCGAGCCGGTTCATGCGCCCGACCACTCGGTCGTCGGCGCGGGCCGCCGCCTTCCACGCCTTGAGGCTGACGGGCACCGTGTGCGCGAGCTCGTGGGCGAAGGTCTCGAACGTCGTGCCGGTCGCGCCGAACAGGGTGATCTCGGCGCCGCGCGTGAGGCCCTCGACGATGCCGCCCTTCGAGCCCTGCAGTTTGTTGACCCAGCTGTTGAGGCCGCGGTCGTGCTTGCGCAGCACCTGCACCTTGTCGACACCGTCGAGCAGGCGCGCCGGTACCGACTGCATCCATCCGCCGACCTGGGTGAGCAGCTGGTCGGTCGTCGCACTGCGACGTTGTTCGACCAGGAGCTTCACGCCGTGGATCGACTGCTGCGCGCCCGCGCGGAAGCGGTACTTCTTGCCCTGGGGCGCGAACTTCAGCCTGTACGGCTTCACCGGCTTCGACTTCACGGGAGCCGTGGCGGTGGTCGCGCCCGACGGTTTCGGCGCGCCGTTGGGCTTCGCGGGAGCGTGGGTCACGGCTGTCGCGCGCACGGGCATGCGGGAATCGTACCCGGCACGGTCGCGCGCACCGCTCCCCCGCGTCGAGCGCGGCCACGGCACGCACCGCGGTGGCCGCATGCGCGTCGAACGTCAGGCGCGTCGAACGTCAGGCGCGCGTGATCTCCTGCTGCCCGAGCAGGCCGGTGGGCCGGAACACGAGCACCATGACGAGGATCGAGAAGATGACGACGTCGGTCCAGCGGTCGCCGACGTACATCGCGGAATAACTGCCGATGAGGCCGAGCAACACACCACCGATCACCGCTCCGGTGAGGTTGCCGATGCCGCCCAGCACGGCTGCGGTGAAGGCGAACATGCCGTTCTTGAAGCCGGCGTTCCAGACCGTGGTCGTGTTGACGAGCGCGTAGAGCACGCCGCTGGCGCCGGCGAGCAGGCCACCAAGCAGGAAGGTCAGCGAGATCGTGCGGTTGACGTCGATGCCCATGATCGAGGCGGCGGTCTGGTCCTGGGCGGTCGCGCGCATCGCCTTGCCCTGGCGCGTGTTCTTGACGAACCAGGTGAGGCCATAGAGGAGCGGCGCGGTGACGAGGATGACGAACGCATCCTTGATGCGCACGTTGCCGAAGATCGTGCCGTTGCCGAGCAGGTCGGGCATCGAGATCTGGCTCGGTCCCCAGATCTTCTGGGCGATGTTGGAGATGATGAAGCTCATGCCGATCGCGGTGATGAGCGGCGCGAGCGGCGGGGCGTTGCGCAGCGGACGATAGGCGATGCGCTCGATCGCGACGTTGATGAGTGCGCAGCCACCCATGCAGACGACGAGCCCGAGCAGGATGATGCCGACCTTCACGGCTGGTCCGGAATCGGCGGAGACCCCGAATGACACGATCATCTGCATGCCGAGCATCGAGCCGATCATGAAGACGTCGGCGTGCGCGAAGTTGATGAGCTCGATGATGCCGTAGACCATCGTGTAGCCGAGCGCGATGAGCGCGATCAGTGCGCCGTTGGTGAGACCGATGGTGGTCTGCGCGAAGAACGCGGCCGGGTTCGACGCCGCGGCGATGAACAGCGCGACGAGCAGGGTCACGCCGACGAGCTGGCCCATGCGGTCGATGACGACCTGCTTCTGGGCGGCGGAGAGGTTGAGCACGCCGTTCACTGGGCCTCGCCCCCGATGTCGATCAGGCGGTCGAAGCCCCACGCGCCGTTCTTGACCTGGAGGCCGGTCAGCTGGGAGAGCGTCGTGTCGCCGGTCTTCGTCATCGAGAACGTGCCGAGGGCCCCCTCGAAGTCCTTCGTCGCGAACAGCTCGTCGAGCACGCATCTGCGCGTCACCCCGTCGCCTGCGGCGCAGCGCTCGATCGCCGCGAGCGCGAGCCCGGCGGAGTCGTAGGCGTACGCGGTGTAGGCACTCGGCTTGCCATGTTGCTTGGTGAAGTTCGCGATGAACTCCTTGCCCTTGCCCGTGAGCTTCTCGGGCGGGATGCCGCCGAAGGTGGCCATGGCCCCCGCGCCGGCATCGCCCGCGGCCTCGACGAACGCATCCTCGAAGATGCCGTCGGGGCCCATGAACTTGATGTCGGACGAGGCCGAGCGAAGGTCCTTGAGCACCTGGCCCGCGTTGTTCTGCGTGATGCCACCGAAGTAGACCATGTCAGCCTTCTTGCCCGTGATCTTGGGCACCAGCGCGCGGTAGTTGGACGCCTGCGGGTCGATACCCTCGACGCCGACGACGTCGATGCCGAGGTTCTCGGCCGCGCCCTCGAACTGGTCGGCGAGCCCCTTGCCGTACGTCTCCTTGTCGTGGAGCACGAAGACCTTCTTGACGCCGAGGCTCTGGGCCCAGCTCGCGCCTGCCTTCGCCTGGGTGTCGTCGGCGAGCGCCACGCGCAGGAAGTTGCGCGTGCCGTTCGGGTAGTACTTGTCGGGCTCGCCCGGTTCACCGCCGGCCTTGGTGAGCCCGACGGCCGTGGCCGATGGCGACACCATCGCGAGCCCTGCGGTGTT
>JAOPYW010000289.1 GCA_025964405.1 Thermoleophilia bacterium
GAAGCGCGGGCTGCCGACGAAGTAGCCCTGCTTCGGCTCGTCGTCGAGCGGCAGGCCGTCTGAGTCGAGCGGGTAGGGCTGCAGGTCGAGCGCGCCGCGGGAGTGGCGTGCGGTCTCGCGCATCTGCGGGCTCTCCGCCTGGGCCTCGGCGAGGCGCCCCAACGCGCTGGTCGGGTCGAACAGGTCGCACGGCACCGAGGTCAGGCGCGACGTACAGGTGACGCGGCCGTCGCCGACCCCGGCCACCCGGGTCGCCGGCTGGATGGTCGTGTAGTACGTGCCGGCGGCATTGGTGGTGCGGAGCGGTCGCCCCGTCTCCGCGTCGAGCACGAGGATGAGCTCCTGCTGCGCGAGCACGGCGGGCGACGGCGGAGGCACGGGTTGGCCGGTGCTCAGGTCGATCGCGTCGTTCCTGGGCGCGAGCAGGTCGAACTGTATGCGCACGACGTCGCGGCCATCGAGCCGGGCGTCGGGCAGGCGGCGCAGGCCCTCGACGTGCGCGACCTGGGCGTAGAGCACGCGCGTGGCCTCGGGTGTCACCTGCGCGGCGCCCAGCAGGTGGATGACCTGCCGCACGGTCGTGGCCTGCAGCACGCGCGGGTCGGAGTCGATCGGGTCGGTTCCGAATTCTGCGCGCGTCGTGCGCAGGAAGATGCGGGTCGCACGCACGAGCTTGGCCTCGCTCGTCTCGGAGCTGACGGCGCGGATCCAGCGCACGGTCGCCTCGTCGCGGTTCACCGTGGCCCCGACGTAGGCGAACTTCCCGTCGGGTCCGAGGATGGTGCCGTTCTCGGGCTCGAGGTCGTGGGTGGAGTTGGCGTTGGAGCCCTCCATCGGCTTCCACGTGACCGTGCGCTCGGTGCGGTTGAGCTGGCGGAGCTGGTTGGTGGTGCCGTCGGAGCGCACGATGAGGCCGGCTTCGAACGTGTGGTCACCCGGTATGACCGAGAACCGGGTGCGCTCGGTGTGGTCTGATGCGGTGTCGACCCAGCGTTCGTCGACACTGCGCAGCACACCGGCGTTGTACTGCTCGGTCACGCTGTGCCAGACCGGCCCCGTGCCCGTGCCGCTGGTGCCGTCAGCCACGATCGCGTCGCCCGCCCAGGCGAAGGTCTCGGCCGCGTCGGCGGTCGCCGTGAGCGACCGGCTCCCGTCGGAGCCCGGACGCAGCGCCGGCACGAGCGCCACGGCGCCGAGCACGGCGATCGCGACGAGCGCGACGACGAGCACTCGGGCACGCCAGCGCGGTCGACCGCCGTCGGCGACGTGCATGCGCAGTCGCACGCGGTTCGTCACGCGCGAACGATCGACGAGGCCGTCGAACGGCGCGCCGAACTCGACGGGTCCGTCGACGAGCGCGCGCAGCGCCGCGTCGAGCTCGGCGCCGCCGGGAAGCTCCTGGGTGTGGGGGCCGGTGGTGGTCATCGGCCCGCTCCGTCGAGGATGCCGGCCAGCCGCGTGCGTGCACGACTGATGCGCGAACGCACCGTGCCCGGCGCGATGCCGAGGGCCGCCGCGACCTCCTCGTAGGGAAGGTTGCCGAGCACGTGCAGCAGGAGGGGGTCGCGCTCGCGCGACGACAGCTGCGCCAGCGCGCTGGCGAGCTGGGGCGCGAGCCGCGCCGCATCGGCGCGGTCGACGGCGCCGTCTGAGCTCGGTTCGGCATCGGCCGCATCCTGGCGCGCCGTGACGGCGCACTGGTCGAGCCAGCGGCGCTCCGAGCTCCGGTGACGGGCGATGCGCTTGGTCGCGATGCCGAGCAGCCACGGGCGCGCGTCGGTGCCTCGAGCAGCGTCGAAGCGGTGGCGCACCGAGAACGCCGCGAGGAAGGACTCCCCCACGAGGTCTTCGGCGCCGTCGGTGCCGATGCGGCTCACCGCATAGCGGAAGACGAGGTCGTGATGACGCTCGAACAGTCGCTCGAACTCACTGGGTTCGCCCAGCGATCGCTCGATCAACGCGGCGTCTGAATCGTCGCGTGCTGCCTGGGCAGCCGACGGCGCATCGGTGAGCGAGGTGGGCGGCATCTCCACGTACTGCACGCAACTCCGGATCGGGTTCCCGATTCACCGCACCGGTCGGCCTAGCTGGCGCTGACGTGCTGCTCCGGGGTGTGCCCGCAGACGCAGCGCCCCTTGGTCGGGCTCTCACGGTAACTGTGGCACGGCACCGTCCGCTCCTGCTCGCACTGCGCACAGTCGGCGAACTCGGCGGGGTACTTCGGGGTGTCTGACAAGGGGAGCCTTCGGGTCGCGCATCGGGGGTGCACCGAGTATCGGTCGAACGGTGCCCCGCCTTGATCGGATCAACGCTGGGCGAGCCAGCGCTTCGCCACGAGGTCCCAGCTGAGCACGAGCCGCACACCCGAATCGAGCTGCACCTCGTGGTAGATGCGCCGCACCGGGCGCTCCGCCCACCAAGCGTCGTCGACGTACCAGGTGTCGAGCACGCACTCCACCCGTTCGGGTCGCCCCCGCCAGGTGACCTGCGTCGGTCGTCCGTCATCCCCGAGCCACACCTGGGCGGGCACCGGTTCGTTGATGCGACGCACGGCCGAGCTCATCGCCACACCCCGCGACCCACGTCACCGCGCGCCACGGCGGCCGAATCGACCTCGGCGTCGGTGCTGGCATCCTCCGCGCCCACCCGGCGCGGCACCAGCACGGCATGCCGCTCCGGCACGCGCGACCACGGCTCGACCTCGAGCACCTGCAGGAGCGCCTCCTCCCCCACCGTCTCGAGCACGTGGCGCATGCCGCGCCTGACCCGCTCGTCGCCGAGCCCGCCACCCGTCGCGCCCTCGTCACCCCCGTCACCGGTGAGCAGGCTGCCGCCCGCGTCGAGGAGCGTGCGCTGGCGCGCCTCGCGCAGCGCGAACTGCTCGAACGCGAACTCCATGCGCTCCACCGGACCGGGCAGGTCGGCCAGCGACGGACGGATCGCCAGCACGTGCTTCTGCACGTCGAGGGTCGGAGTGCGCAGCGCCCGCCGCGCCTGCCACGAACCGCCGGTCGCCAGCACGCACGTCAGCACCACCGAGCGGGGTGCATGCAGCACGCAGCGCGGGTGCTGCACGAGTCGCTGCGCGAGCAGCTCCACCCCACTCTCGAGGGTCTGCTCGTTGGCCACCGGCTCGGGGAAGGCGAGCGCGTCGCTCACGGGCTCGATCGGCACGCGCGGCTCGAGCGGCGTGGGGTCGTCACCCCGGGCCAGGTTGCGCAGCACGAGCCCCTCGGCGCCGAAGCGGTCGGCCACGTGGTGCGCCTCGAGCGCGGCGATGTCGCCGAGGGTCGCGAGCCCGAGCGCCCGCAGCAGCTGCACCAGGTCGGGACCGGCCGGCAGCAGGTCGATCGGCATGCGCGCCAGCATGCGCCGCGCCTCGCCGGGCTCGACGCGCAGCCATCCGCCGGGGGCCGCGTGGCGCGCGCCGACCCACGACACGAACGGGTTGGGTCCGGCGCCGAGCCGCACGTCACCGCCACGGAAGGCACCGAGCACGCGCTCGAACACGCCGACGAGGCCGCCGTAGAGCAGCTCGAGCGGCGCCGCGTCGAAGTAGACGCGACCGGGCTCGACGAGCTGCACGGCCGCACCCATCGCCTCGAGCCGCACCACGAAGCGCTCCGCCGCCTGCTCCACCCGCGGCACGTCACACCCGAGCACCTCGAGCGCCGAACAGCAGCCCATCGCGTGCGAGACGAGCATGCCGGGCGCGACGCCGTGGGCGCGGGCCGCCTCGGTGCAGTCGAGCACCACGGGATGCGCGGCCGCCTCCGACGCGAGCGCCACCGGACCCGCGAGGTCGACCCCGGCGCCGTGCGCGACGATGCGCAGGGCGAAGCCGGGCAACCAGCAGCAGGCGATGACGGGCGCGGTCTCCATGCCCCACAGTGTATCGAACGTATGTTCGACAGGCGAGGCCAAGCTGTCGCAGGCTGGGGAGCTGCAGAGCTGGGGAACTGCAGGCGCAGCGGAACCAGGTGCGGGCTGGAAGCGGTGGCGTGCTCGACACGCCCGTGGCCGAGCCCGTACCTCATTCCCGAGCAGACACCGCGAGCTCGCACACGTCCACACGCGGCGGTCACGCTCGGGCGGGATGTGTCGGGGTGTCCGGAAGCTTCGTTCGGCACGATGCCGATCGAGAGCGCCCCATCAGCGAGCAGGATGCGAGCGGGGCGCGGGCTTCCGCACACCCCGACACATCCCGTCCCGCCCCGCCACGCCCCCACCGCTAGTCTGCGCCCGTGCGCGAACTCCTCGGCATCCGCGGCTTCCGCCGCTTCTTCCTCGCGCAGTGCGCCTCGATGCTCGGCGACTCGATCTTCCTCGTCGCGCTCAGCTTCGCGGTGCTCGACGCGACGGGGAGCGCCGCCCAGCTCGGCATCGTGCTCGCGGTCGGTGGCGTGCTCCTGTGCGCCAGCTTCCTCGTCAGCGGGGTGTGGGCCGATCGCCTCCCCCGCCTGCCGATCATGGTCACGAGCGACGTCGTGCGCCTCGTGAGCCAGCTCACGCTCGCGCTGCTGCTCGCGACCGACACCGCGAACCTCGCCTGGCTCATCGCGCTCTACTCGATCTCGTGCGTCGCGACCGCCTTCTTCAACCCGGCACGCACCGGGCTCATCCCCCAGCTCCTCGAACCCGACCTGCTCCTGCGCGGCAACGGGCTGCTCTCCGGCGCCCAGCGCTCGCTCTCGATCGCCGGGTTCGCG
>JAOPYW010000304.1 GCA_025964405.1 Thermoleophilia bacterium
CGAGTTCGAGATCCTCAACCCGGAGCAGGAGATCGCCAACCTCGAGGACGGCGCGCTCCTCGAGCTGACGCTCGTCATCCGTCGTGGTCGCGGTTACTCCAGTGCCAACGACAATCGCGGCACCGACACCACGCTCGGCGTCATCCCGATCGACTCGATCTTCTCGCCGGTCCAGCGCGTCTCGTACGACGTCGAGGCAGCTCGCGTCGGTCAGCGCACCGATTACGACAAGCTCGTCTTCGACATCACGACCGACGGCTCGGTGGCTCCCAAGGATGCCCTGACCGAGGCCGCCAACATCCTCACTCGATCGCTCTCGATCTTCGCGACGATCGACGCCGCCAGCGCGCTTCCCGACCTGCTCCCCTCCGCTCCGGTGGAAGAGGACAGCGCCGCGAAGGGCATGGAGAACATCCTCATCGAGGAGCTCGACCTGGGCGTGCGCAGCTACAACTGCCTCAAGCGCGTCGGCGTCGAGACCGTCGGTGACCTCATCGCCAAGAGCGAAGCAGAGCTCGCCGCGATTCCGAACTTCGGCAAGAAGTCGATCGAGGAAGTCATCGAAGCACTCGAGCGCAACGGCCTCGCACTGCGCGGCTCCGAGCTCGTCTAAGACACTGCGACACAGCGTGAGAACGGCCCGCGCCCCGGGCCGGCCCCAAGGAAGGTACGACCACCATGCGACATCGACGAACAGGTAAGCGACTCGGCCGCGACAGCGCCCATCGCGAAGCCCTCTTCATGAACCTGTCCGGCCAGCTCATTCGCTACGGCCGCATCCGCACGACGGAGACGAAGGCCAAGGAGCTGCGCCCGAAGATCGAGCGCCTCGTGACCCGCGCCCGCGTCGACAACGTGCACAACCGCCGCATGGTGGCGCGCGTGCTGCGCATGCACGACAAGGCGTCGAGCAAGGCAGCCGGCGAGAAGTCGATCGTGCAGACCCTGTTCGAGGACATCGCACCGCGCTTCGTGGGCCGTCCCGGCGGCTACACGCGCATCATCAAGCTGGGCAACCGCTCGGGCGATGCTGCTGCGATGGCGTTCATCGAGTTCGTCGACTACGTGCCCGAGGCACCCGACGCGCACAGCCACTCGCACGACTTCGCCACCGAAGCAGACGCCCAGGCGCACACGCACGCCTGATCCGGCGCGCGTGACATCGAGATCGATTCGGCGAGGGCCGGGGCAGCTGCCCCGGCCCTCGCTGCGTCCCGGGGTCGCTCGACCGCCCTCGGGCGCCCGCTCACCTCCGGTTCGTCCTGAGTGGGCACGAACGCTCGCCTGAACCGTGACCTATGGTGCTTCGCGCGCGCGGGCGCACGCGAGGGCGACGTCACGCGAGCGGCGGCCACACGCCGGGCGTCCCGCCGATCGCCCCGTGCGGGCGAGGCCGTCCCGACGTCGTCCACGACCCCTTCATCCACGTAGCGACGTGCATCGCGGCCGCAGGCGGGCGGCTGCTCCGGCCGAGCTCGGCGATGGGCACACCCGGCCATCGGGCGGCCGAGGGCGGCACGCGGTGCTCCGAAACGGCAGTCGCGACGACCGCCCGCCCCGACGAGCGGATGACATCTCCACGTTCACAGCGTGGGTGTCGGTCGCCATTCCACTCGGAGGTCATGTGTTCGCAGCATCGCTGCATTGTCCGGTGCTCCTGCGGGTTGCCGCTTCGCCCATCGGCGATGCCGTGCGCACCGTCGCAGGTGGTGGCGGCGTCACGCCGATGGCCAACCAGGGGTTCGTCCCGGTCGGAGCCACTGCCGGAAGCGCCGGCTCGCCGGCCGCCCCGGCTTCGGGCGCCGCCCCGGCTGCGGGATCGAGCACGCCGGCCACGGGCGCGGCAGGCTCCACCGCTGCACAGGGCGACGGCAGCATCGACGCGGCCCAGGGCCTCGCCGCGGTCGCGAAGATCTTCGGCGACGACTACGGTGACCCGATCATCTCGGCCGACGGCAGCGTCTTCCTGCCCAAGAGCTCGCCGTCCACCAAGAACGGGCAGTTCGCCCTCTCGTACGTCAAGGTCGGCAAGATCGACAAGGCGACGGGCAAGCTGACGTTCGATCCGGCCTTCCTCGCACTCATCAAGGAGAAGCAGGCCAGCGCCAACGAGCGCAAGCTCGTCAAGGTCGGCGACGACTACACCTGGCAGACGTTCACCACGGGTGAAGACGGCAAGACCACGGCCGAGGTCGTCAAGGCGACCGACGCGGAGGTGCAGGCCTACCAGCAGCAGCAGGCGCAGGCCGCCGCGAAGCAGGCGGCCCAGGACAAGCTCACGAACAACGCCGACTGGCAGGGAAAGCTCGGCCAGGTCTCCTCGGCGCTCGGCATCTTCGGCAGTGCCGGCTCGGTCGTGCAGGGCCTGTCGCAGGGGCCCAACCAGCTCTCCGGCAAGCCGGGCGCGGGCTGGATCAGTGGATGGATCCTCGCGCAGCGCCTCAACGGCCGCGCGGAGGGCAAGCTGCTCCCGCAGTTCCTCCAGACGGGGTGGGTCGCCACCGCGATGGAGTGGGGCCTGCAGGCGTACGGCATGCTCGACATGGGGCAGGACATCCGCAACGTCGTGAACTTTGCCAAGGGCAAGGTCGAGACGCCGCCGCTCGTGCACCCGAACGCACTGCAGAACCTCATCAAGGCCGGCGAGGACCCGGCCATGGCCAAGGCGATGGTGCAGCTCGGAACCGAGCTGCGCACGCCGGTTGCCGCCTACGGTGGCCAGCCGCTCATGCAGGGCCTGACCGGCACCGGCAACACGGCGCTCATCAACAACAAGCTCAACGCGGCACAGCTCGTGCCGACCGACACGCTCAACAAGGCCTTCAACGCGACCGACCCGATCACCGATCCGCTGCTCAAGGCGCGCAGTGCGGTCGACGGCGGCATCAACAAGGGCCTCGGCATGCTCAAGGGGCTCGTGCAGCCCGCGATGATCGGCGCCACGGCGCTGGGTGCGGTCTCGAGCGTCATCAACGTCAAGAACATCGTGGCCAAGCAGGGTGCGGCTGCGCTCATCGACACCAAGCAGGGGCGTGGTGCGCTGCTCGGCGCGATCTCGAGCGTCGCCTTCCTCGGGGTCTACCTGGCGCCGATGATCCTGCCGCACCTCGGTGTGGTCGGCGCGGCGGCCACGGCTGCGCTCAGCGGCATCAACATCATCTCCAACGTCGTCGGCGGCGTGCAGCTCCTCAACAGCTACGGGCTGTTCGGGGAGGAGGGCTTCCTCAACCACGACGCGGTGCGGGCAGCGTTCCTCATCCCGCCGCTCACGCCGATCGGTGGCCTGGCGTTCCTCATGAAGGCGCGCAAGAAGCAGGCCGACGCGAAGGCCGCGAAGCTCGAGGCCGCGCAGCAGGTCGCCGGCAAGCAGCTGCGCACCCAGGCGGAGAACAACAAGCTCCAGCTCCAGCAGTCGGGCAAGATCGCCGGTGCGACGCAGAACCCCGACGGCACGATCAGCGTGGCCACGTCGGTGCCGACCGACATGGCGAAGCTCGCGGCGCAGCTCGCCGGAGCCGGTGTCGTGCCCGCTGCGGCAGCTCCCGCCAAGACGTAGGCAACCCGCCCGCGCGTGCGTGCGCGCGCGGATCGGGTCGAGCCGCGCACCCGTTGCACCTACCCCTTGACGCATCTCACGATTGGGTGCACCTTGGAGGCAGCTTCACGGACGTGGAGTCTCCAACACGAACTGTGTCGGTGGGCGAGCAGGACACTCGCAGCCACACAACTACGTTTCGTGCTGGGGGACGAGGAGGACGGGACATGGCGGGAACAGTAGCACCGGGCAACCAGGTAGCAGGGCTGCAGCAGCAGCTGGCGGCTGGACTTGCGCAGGTCAATGCACTCACCGGCACGACGACGGGTGGCGGAACGGCGGCCGCGCCGGCAGCTGGCGCCGGCGGCGCAGCGGCACCCGCTGCCACCGAGCAGAAGGCCTCCATCCCCGGCACCGGCAAGGCCGAGATCCGCATCATCGGCGGCGTCACCAAGTACTTCCCTGCGGTCGCGGTCGGCCAGACGGCCACCGAGATCACCGCGTTCCAGTACACGGACGCGCAGCAGTTCAAGATCAACCTCGACTACAAGGACGGCATCGCGACCGGCCTGGCGAACCTGTCGCGCATCTTCGGTGCCCGCCAGGAGCGCGTGCGACTGCTCTCGAACGCGCTTGCGAACGACGCCAACACCACCGGGTCGTTCAACCCGGTCGACCTCCAGAAGATGTCGCTGGAGACCACGACCACGCAGCAGCTGTCGGAGATGCAGAAGAAGATCTTCGATTCCATGAAGGACTCGATCTCACCGTGGCTCCGATAATGGGTACGCACCTCGACGACAAGTTGCGGGCCAAGCGCTTCGCGCGCCTGCGCTCACAGGGCGGCTCGGCGACGGGCGGCGACCACACCGTGCAGGACGACGCGAGCGCGGGCGAGGATGCCGGGCTGTTCGACGGCGTGTCTGCTGCCGTGCGGCTGCAGATGGAACTCGTCGCGCGTGCCTCGGCCAGTCCGGCCACGGCGCTGCCTGCGGTCATCGCGCTCATCGTCGACGGTAGTCCCCAGAAGCGCGCGGCGATCATCGCCGCCATCGAGGAGACCGAGCCCCTGCGCGAGCAGTGGGAACGCACCTGGGCCGTGCTGCGCCGCTGAGGCGACCGCACCGCTCGTAGCACGACGACAGTTCCAGCATCACACCCGCACACCCGAAGCTCACCCCCAACCTCCCCAGGAGCTCCCCCATGTCGATCGCTCGACTCACCCAGTACGCCGTTGGTTACTCCAAGGCGATGGATGCCATTTCCGCGCAGGCCCAGGATCCCACGCTCGTGCAGGATCCCGCGCGCCTCGCGATCTTCCAGCAGCAGATGTACTACGCGCAGACCGGTTACACGATGACCGCCCGCGCCATGCAGGACATGAACAACGAGGACAAGATCCTCGCCGAGATGCTCCGCGACGCATAAGGCGCGCTGAGCTCCGGGTGACATTCCAGGCGGGCGGGACCTCGGTCCCGCCCGCCTGTTTCGTACGCTGACGACGCCGTCCCTCGGGGCGGCGTCGCTGTCTTCCCGGGCGAGATCCCCTCGTCACGCATCCCCGTTCCGTCTCACTTCCCGCAGCTTTTTGGCCGCATGGTGAAACAACGGTGGCCCCGCATCCCGATAGACGGATGTAGATGCACCATCGTTCTCGGTCAGGCCCGTCACAGCCTGACCACGGAGAGCGATGACTAGGGGGAACACCATGACCACATTCGCTCCTGTCGCCACCGGCCTCGGCTCACTCGGCATCCAGCCGACCGCCGCACCCGCAACGACGTACACGCCCGCACCGACCGCGCCCGTCACGGCTCCGGTCGCCGGCAACCAGGCTGTCGCCACCACCTACGACCCGACGCCCGTCAACACCGGCACGTCGGGCGGCGGTGCGATCAGCGACGCGATCACGTCGGGCCTCACCGGCATCTCGCGGCTCGTCGCCGAATCGAGCAACCGCGTGACCAACGTGCAGGCCAAGATGCAGGCGATGATGACCGCCGGCGGCGGACAGCTCACGCCCGTGCAGCTCCAGGACTTCCAGATGCAGATGTCGATGGCAGAGACCTCGATGCAGATGGCCAAGAACATCCAGGACAAGCAGGACCAGATCAACCAGATCTGGGCGCGCGCCTAGCGCTCCCGGATCGGGCGGGTCGGCCACGCGCCGACCCGCCGCACGCACCACCGAAGCACCACCGTTTCGCGTATCGACACTGGGGTTCGACTCGCCACTACTGACGCCCATGCCTGGGGGTCGGCAACCGAACAGCCTTCGTGCAGTTCCTCCGCGCGCTGACGGTCGAACCGGGTCAGGGTCGCCGACACCCGTTCGAGCTCGGCGACC